>CALFYS010000115.1 GCA_937952245.1 uncultured Alphaproteobacteria bacterium
CCCAGCACATCCCCCCCCAGCACATCAGGGATCGCCGAGACCTGTAAATTCACCAGCCTTTGGCCTAATTTGGCGGAATTGAACTCAATCCCTTGGTCACTGATGCTGGCGCGGGTGGTTCTGACCCGCCGGATCATGGCAAACACCGGATGGTCAGGGGCAATGTATTGCGATAACGGGCTTTCTAATAACGTACTGCGCCCTGCTTTGAAAAACTCTTCCCCCGCGGGATTGATCAACATAATACGGTCGTCACCATCGAGCGCCACCACCGGATAGGTCAAACCTGATAACACCGCATCAACCAGCCCTGATGAAGGCCCCCCTCCTTTTTTGGCATGGAGCGGGTTGGCATTGCCCTGATCATTTTGTGATAAGGTTGTCATTCCGCCGCCTCACTGGTCTTTTGGCTGTCTTGTTCAATCCGTTCTTGAAACCAATCGTGGAGGGTTGAAAACACTTCTTTGGCGTTGCTGGTGTTATTGGCGATTTGCCGCATCAAGGCTGAGCCTTCCAGCCCCGTTGTATAAGCGGAGATATGTTTGCGCGCCAAGCGTAAGCCATCATCACCATAATGGGACAGCATCAATTCAAGATGCTGGCACATGATGTCATATCGTTCTGAAAGGCTGGGTTCTGGCCTAATCTCTTGCCCCCTGAGATATTGCCCCGCTTGCGGAATAAACCAAGGCCGCCCCATGGCGCTCCGCCCGATCATCACGCCATCCGCGCCAGATTGGCTCAAGGCTTGGTCAATATCGGCATAATCCTGCAGATCACCATTGACGATGACGGGGATGTTTAACGCCTCTTTGACCGCTTTCACCGCCGCCCAATCCGCCGCGCCTTTATAGAACTGACAGCGGGTTCGGCCATGCACCACCACCATGGAAAACCCTTCATCTTCGGCATATTTGGCCAAGCGCGGGGCATTGATGGTGTGATCATCCCACCCCAAGCGCATTTTCACCGTCACCGGAACGGAAACAGCCCCCCGCACCGCGGCAAAAATACGGGCGCATAAATCTTCATCCTGCATCAGGGCAGAACCAGCCAATTTGCCTGTCACTTTTCGGGCGGGGCAACCCATATTGATGTCGATGATCGCCGCTCCCATTTGCTCACCAATCTTGGCGGCTTCGGCCATGATCTGCGGGTCCCAACCGGCGATTTGCAATGAAAACGGGAATTCCGCCGCCGCGTCGGTGGAAAGTTTCCGCATTTCTTGACGAACCCCTTGCAGAATAGCCGCGCTGGCCACCATTTCAGAAACCACAAGACCGCCGCCCAATTGCCGCACAATCCGGCGGAACGGCCAATCCGTGACCCCTGACATGGGCGCTAAAATCACCGGATGATCAAGGGTGATCGTGTCGATTTGAAGCGGGTTTAAAAGCATATCATCAATTGCCTAAAGTTTAGGCAATATACCCAGTGCTTAAATTTTAAGCAACCGTATGTTGTTATCCAAGATATGACCATGAATGAAATGGCTGGAAATCCCCAAAACCACCTCAATATTCCGCAAAACTCATGGTAATTCGGGCGTATTGCGCCTATATAAAAAGAATGAAGACTGTATCTGCAATTCTGCTTGCCGCTGGGCAAAGTCGCCGTCTGGGCGGGGATGTGGCCAAACCTTGGCGGCATCTGGCGGGTCGTCCTGTGCTGGATCACGCGCTATCGGCATTGGCCGCCCACCCACGGGTAGAACATGGCGTGATTGTCGCCCATCCATCCGCCTTGGATGATGCCAAAGCCTTGGCGGCGCCATATGGCTGGTCTGTTATCGAAGGCGGGGCTGAGCGGGCGTTTTCGGTTAAGAACGGTCTTATGGCTTTGTCTGATACGCCGCCGCAATATGTCTTGATCCATGACGCGGCGCGGCCTTTCATCCCCCATGATGCGCTGGACCGGATTATCACCGCCCTCGACCAAGGGGCAAAAGGCGTGATCCCGACCCTGCCGCCGTCGGATAGTTTGAAAAAAACCGCGGATAACAAAGTGGTTGGGCGTGTCAGCCGTGATGGGATTGATCGGGTGCAAACCCCGCAAGGCTTTGATTTTGCCTTGATCAAATCGCTCCATGACGCGGATCAAACAGGCATGGCCACCGATGACAGCAGTCTTTTGGAAGACCATGATCACCAAGTGACAACCGTGATGGGTGACCCTATGATGGATAAGATCACCACGTCATCGGATTTAACCCGTGCTGAAATTATAGCGGATGGGCTTGATGCCCAAAGACTTGATGCAAAAAGAAGAAGATTGATGGCAAACGAACAGCAAGAAACCCGCATGGCCACAGGCTTTGATGTCCACCGGTTCAGCGATGCCCCGGGCCCCATTATGCTGGGCGGGATTGCCCTTGACCATGACCGCGGGTTTGATGCCCATTCTGACGGTGATGTTGCGCTTCACGCGCTGACCGATGCGATTTACGGCACCATGGCCGATGGTGATATTGGCGCGCATTTCCCGCCATCTGATGACCAATGGAAAGATAAAGACAGCGCGTTCTTCTTAGAAGCCGCCGCCGAACAACTTGCCCAGCATCAAGGGGTGATCCGCTTTGTCGATCTCACCATTATTGCTGAAGCCCCAAAAATCACCCCCTATCGTGATGCCATCCGGCATCGCATCGCTGATCTCTTAAAGATCAGCATCTCTCGTGTCTCCGTTAAAGCCACAACCACGGAAAGTTTAGGATTTACAGGCCGCCGTGAAGGCATTGCAGTACAGGCTGCGGTGACAGTGACCATCCCGCATGAGGATCACCATACGCCTCAAGCATAACGGCACAATATTAAAGGAGCCTGTCATGAATACCGATAAAATCCTCACCACTCTTTCCACCCTTGGCCCGATAGGAAAATGCCCCGCCCCGGGGACAATGGGATCCATCGTTGCCGCCATCGCGGGGGTATTTATCGCGGCCCATTGGGGGCTTGTTGCCTTGACTGTGGCGACGGTATTGGTGGTTGCCATTGGCTTTCCGATGGCCAATGCCCATTTCCGCGTCACCGGCCAAAAAGATGCCAGTGAAGTGATTATTGATGAGGTTGGCGGGCAATGGCTGGCGATGTTGCCTATTCCGGTGGCCCCTGCCCTGACCATGGAATATGTCATTTGGGTGGCGGTTGCCTTTGCGTTGTTCAGGCTGTTCGATATTTGGAAGCCAGGCCCCATCAGACAGGCCGAAAAGCTGCAACCCTATGCCACAGGCGTGATGGCGGATGATATTATCGCGGGCGCAATCGCGGGCGCGATCATCATGCTCGCCACGCCATTATTTGAAATTACCGCGTATTAAGGCTTGATATGACCGAACCCCATCAGACCACCCCCAAAATGGCGCAAGAGATTATCAACAAAGCAGAAGCCTTAGGGGTGATGCTGGCCAGTGCTGAATCCTGCACCGGCGGGATGATCGCGGCGGCTTTAACCGATATTGCGGGGTCTTCTGTGGCGGTGGATCGCGGGTTCATCACCTATTCCAACGCCGCGAAAACAGCCATGTTGGGCGTGCCCGCTGAAGTGATTGAACGCCATGGCGCGGTTTCCCATGAGGTTGTTTTGGCCATGGCCGAAGGCGCGGTGAAGCAAATCGCGTCTGATCAAGCCATTGCCGTTTCGGTTTCAGGGGTCGCCGGCCCCGGGGGCGGCAGTGTTGAAAAACCAGTGGGGCTTGTTTGGTTTGGGCTTTCGGTGCGGATGAATGATCAAATCACCACCCAATCCTTTAAAATGCAGTTTGGTGGAAATCGTGGTCAGGTGAGAGACCACGCCACCGCCTATGCGTTAGAATTGATCCTTAACGCCCTTAATGATTATTCAGCTGTGGCGTAAACCGTTAAACGCGGTCGTATAAATCATCGGCCCGGGTTTCAAAAGCGCGCACCATTTTTTTCACCGCTTCTGAAAACAAAGTTTCCACAACCGATTGGAACAAAGCGGATTTAAATTCAAAATCGACATAGAAATCAATTTCGCATCCATCAGGATGGGGGTTGAATTTCCACGCGTTTTTCAAGTATTTGAACGGCCCTTCGGCATATTCGACGTGGATTTCATTCTGATCCGCGTCAAGATCAACATAAGAGGTAAACTTTTCACGATAAAGCCTGAAGCCAATCATCAGATCAGCGATCATTTTCTGATCATCCGCTTGCCGGATCCGCGCCGCCATACACCACGGCAGAAATTCAGGATAGGATTTCACATCCGCCACCAGCGCATAGAGATGCTCTGGTCGGTGATTAATCACACGTTTTTCGCGATGTGTTGTCATGAACACCCTGCAATTTTGGTCAAACCTATTGTTGATTAGGCCTATTGTTGATTAGG
>CALFYS010000116.1 GCA_937952245.1 uncultured Alphaproteobacteria bacterium
TATTTCACAATTATTTGATTTTGCCCATTTCCTGATTAAGCAGGGCATAGAGCGGGTTTTCAGGGTCAAGCTTTGCCAATAATTGCCCCCAATAGGTTTTTACAGCGGCTTGATCACCGTTGCTGCGGGCGGCCAAACCACTGAAGAACAGAACGCCGTGATTATCCGGCGCAATATCCCGGGCGGCACCTAACAATGGGGTCAGCACTTCCGGCATGACTTCTGGCAAAGCGTCCAGCGGCAATAGCAATTCAACAAAACTGAGCAGCACTTGAATGTCTTCAACCTGCCGAGGCATCAGGGAAAGATAGCGGTTAATCGCGTCATCACGGCGGCGGTCTTCGCCAAGATTGCTTAACGACCGGACCAGCATGACCCAGCGATCTCGGTTGTCATCAACCGTTGTAAGTTCTTCTTCCAAGCCTTCCACCATGGCCGCGATGTCAAATTCATCAGGCGTTTGCCCGGGGAGGGGTCCGGAGAGGGGAGCAGGGAGAAACTCTTGAGGGTCAAGCCCTAAACGATTGGCGGCTTCGTTGATCACCGCCGCCACAGCAGGGAAAATCTCACTGCCATTTAAATCTTCCGCTAATGGTGACCACACCCCCAGCGCGCCCAGATCATCTCCGGATTGGCTCAGATAAAGGCCTTTTAAATACCGCCCCCGCCAATCATCGGGCGCATCGTTCAGCCCATCTTCAATCCATGCCAGCGCTCTTGTCGTGACGATACCGCCAGCCTCTCTTGTCAGGGCTTCACCGATCATGGCTTTCAGCAATGGGTTATTGGTTTGGCGGTAAATAAATTTCAGCGTGTTGATTTCAGTTTCGGAATCGCCCGCCACCGCCGCCGCGTCAGCAAGGTTAAATTGGGCTTCAATATCATCAGGATTGTTGTTGGCGATTAGCCGGGCTTCTTCCAGCTGAGATCGGCCTTCTTGTTCGGCTTTCGCGGCTTCATTCGCCGCCTCTGCCAATTCCGCTTGGCGGTTTGACAAGGGCTGGTCTGGCAAGCCAAATGAGCCAAACACCGCATAAAAGCCAATGCTAGACGCCAGCGCCAGCATGATAATCCCCCCCGCCCATGGCAGGGCAGGTGAAGCGGGTTTGGTGACGCCTGATTTTAACAGAGGCTTGAGCAAAACCGCCATACTGGCCACCATGATGACCACCATCACCAGAAACGGGATCACCATCGCGGTCATGATTGATCTCCATGAGAATCAGGTTCAGCATCTGAGGGCATCTTGCGGTTGCGGCGGTTTAACGCCACCACCCCAACCCCAAGGGCTAAAATCGCAAAAGGCGTAATCCACAAGAGATAGGTTGATTCTGTCAAAGGCGGGCTGAGCAGGACATAATCACCATAACGCTGGCGCAGGAAATCTTTAATCTCACCATCAGATTTGCCAGCGGCAATATCGCGGCGGATCAGGCGTCTTAAATCTTGGGCAAAAGGCGCATCGCTATCGTCAATGGATTGGTTTTGGCAGACCAAACAGCGCAATTCTAAAGAAAGGTTGCGCGCCCGTTCTTCCAGTTTGGGGTCATCAAGACGTTCTTCAGGGGTGATGGCCAGACTTGCGCCTGTGCTTGGGGCGATGATCACAAGCGCCAGCACCAAGACCTGAATGGATTTGATTATGCGCACGATCATGAATTCAGTGCCTTTTTAATCGCATCGCCGACCGCGCCGTTTAACTCACTGGCAAAGACAGGGCCTTGCTGGTGGTAAAGAATGGTGCCATCGCGGCTGATGATAAAGGTTTCCGGCAGGCCATGAACCCCCAATTGAATGCTGTAATTGCCATCAATATCCCGCGCCAATTCTTGATAGGGATTGCCAAATTGGTTTAAAAATTCTTTCGCGGCTTCAGGGTCATCACGATAATTAATCCCGATCACCGGCAGGTCTTCGGCCATGGCATCAATCGAAGACGCTTCCAATTTGCACGGCCCGCACCATGACGCGAAGACATTAATGGCATAGGCTTTGCCTTTCCAATCCGCCAGATCAATCGTCCCGCTTTCTTGGAATTTCGGTAAGATCAAATCAGGGACAGGGGCGTTTGTCATGGAAAAGCCAATGGCTTTGGTGTCCCGCGTGCCTTCTGATGATGCGGTCAGCATGACATAAGACACCCCAACAATCAGGGCAAAGATCACCAGCGGCAGAAAGCGCATCGTCTTGCTCATGCTTGCTTCTCCTTCATGGCGGGATTTTGCATGGCGGGGTCTTTCACCGAACGGTTACGGCCACGCCCCATGGCCAGCAGGCCGCCGATGGCCATCAACGCCGCCCCGCCCCAAATCCAAGAGACCAAAGGCTTATCATAAAGCCGGAGCGTATAGCCTTGTTCACCATCACCATCCCCCAAGACAGCATAAGCATCGCCTGAAATTCTAGGGCGGATCGCCGCTTCGGTGGTGGTGGTGCCCGACACGGGATAAAATCTGATCTCACTGATCATCTGGTCATAGGGTTGGTTGTTTTCATCCAGCAAAGACAAGACCGCCGCGGTGGATGAATAATTCGGCCCTTCGATGGGTTTCACCTCATCCAAGCGATAGGTTTTACCGCCAGCCTGCAACACATCACCGGGGAAGGCGCGTTCAATCGTCTCGGCTTCATAAAAACTCGCCCCCGCCGCGCCCAGAATAAAGATCGCGGTGCCGATATGCGCCAAATGCATCCCCCAACGTGACACGGGCAATCCTTTCAGCCGTCGCCACGCTTGGCTTTTGTTCTTCTGATGAAACCCTGCCGCGATAACGACTTCGGTCAAAACCCCGCCGACCAGCCAAAAGGCCAAGCCAATGGTGGCGGCGGCCATCACGTTAAAGGATCCGGTGATGATCGCCGTCAGGCTCAACACCGCCAGCACCAAGACAACAGCAGGGATCATCCGTTTTGCCAAAACCGCGCCATCACTTTTTTGCCAGGCCAGCATCGGGGCGGCGGCCATCACCACCACCATCAATCCCATCATGGGGGAGAATGTCGCGTTATAGAATGGCGGGCCAACTGAAATTTTAGCGCCGTTCCACGCTTCCAACGCCAAAGGGTATAACGTGCCGATCAAAACCGTTGCCGTCGCCACCACCAATAAAAGGTTGTTTGCCACCAAGGCGGTTTCACGGCTCATCAATCGGGATTGATCGGTTGAGGCCAATCGATCACCCCGCAAAGCAAAGAGCAATAGCGGCGCGCCAATACTGACCACCAGCATGGCCAAAATCACCATGCCGCGGGCAGGGTCGCTGGCAAAGGAATGCACCGAGGTCAACAGGCCCGACCGCACAATGAATGTGCCGAGCAGGCTAAGGGCAAAGCCAAGAATGGCCAATAACACCGTCCATGTCTTAAACGTGTCCTGTTTTTCCACCACGATCACCGAATGGATCAAGGCGGTGGCGACCAACCACGGCATCAAGGAGGCGTTTTCCACCGGGTCCCAGAACCACCAGCCGCCCCAGCCCAATTCGTAATACGCCCACCATGACCCAAGGGCGATGCCCATGGTCAAAGCCGACCAAGCCGACAGGATAAACGGTCTTGATTGCCGTGCCCAATCGGCATCGACACGGCCTTCGATAAGCGCGGCAACGGCAAAGCTGAACGCCACCGACAGCCCAACATATCCCAGATACAGCATCGGCGGATGGAGGGCGAGGCCGACATCCTGCAACAACGGGTTTAATCCATTGCCATCAAGGGGGGCTTGTTCAAGGCGCAAAAACGGATTTGAGGTGATGATCAAAAACAGCAAAAACGCCACCGCGATCATGCCTTGGATGGAAATGACACGGGCTTGGCGTTGCGGGTCAATTTGCTTGGATAACGCCACCGCCGCGGTGAAGACCGCCAGGATCAATGCCCATAGCAAGAGTGAGCCTTCATGATTGCCCCAAACGCCAGCGATTTTATAAATCAGCGGCTTTAAGGAATGGGAATGGCTGGCCACCAATTTGACCGAAAAATCAGAAGTGATGAAGGATATGGTCAAGAGACCAAAGGCAAGGGCAATTTGGCCCAGCATCAAGAGCGAAGCGTAACGGCCAATCCGCATCAGGGTGCTGTTGTTTCGGCTGGCGCCCATCATGGGCAAGACCGCCATGATGGCGGCTGAACCTAACGCTAAACTTAACGTGAAATGTCCAATTTCAGCGATACCCACTTGATCTCCCCTCGGCTAAGCTGCCCCATCAAAAGAAATATGCCCTTAATTTCTTTTATTCGATAATGAAAAGAATGCCATGTGATTTTTCACCGCAGGGCAAGCGGCGATAAAAATATATTATTTTTTGCATATGACACGATTTTGCTCTATACCTTGAACATATTAAATTAAATCTATGTGTGTATATCAAAGACCATAGACCATCATTGAGTTTATTTTATGACAACAGATCAAGCCACCGAACACCACCCGAACAAATCCCAAAACCGACGGGATTATCGCAGTCTTGTGGGCGAAAAAGCTCCGGTTTTCACCGGCCGTTCCACCAATGGTGAAATCACGCTTGATCAGTTCAAGGGGCAGTGGGTGTTGTTGTTTTTCCATCCCGCTGATTTCACCCCTGTTTGCACCACGGAATTTATTCGTCTGGCGCAACGGAAATCAGAATTTGACGCGCTAAACACGCAATTGGTTGGCATTTCGGTTGATTCCATCTATGCCCATATGGCTTGGGTGCAATGGATGGAACGTCATTTCAATGTGACGATTGATTTTCCGATTGTTGAAGATATTTCGATGAATATCGCCAAGGGCTATGGGCTGATTAATGACGACAGCACCTCCACCTCAGGGGCACGGGCGTGTTGCTTTATTAATCCTGAAGGCGTGGTTCAGGCGATGATCCATTACCCGATGCAATTGGGGCGGTCGGTTGATGAATTGCTGCGCGTGCAAACCGCTTTGATGGAAATTGAAAAGACAGGCATGACCTGTCCTGTCGATTGGCAATTGGGCGGGGAGCTGTTGGATTACCCCACCGATGAGCTGGCCAGAAAAAATCAAGATTGGTTGAAAGAATCAATCCGTAACTTCAATTTAAAATCCTTTTAGACAGGAAAAACGCCGTGCCAAAAAGAACAGCAGAACAGCAAGACCGATCCGTTGAAGTGCTGCAAGCCTTAGCGCATCAATTGCGCTTGCAGATTTGCATCTTGCTGAATGAAGGGTCGTTATCGGTCAGCAATATTTGTGAGCGTTTGGATTCACCGCAACATCGCGTCTCCCAACAATTGGCCTTGCTTCGTTCGGCAGGGGTGGTGAGCGCCGAAAAACAATCGCGTCAGGTGTTCTATTCGATCAAAGACCCTCAGGCTCAAGAGATGATTAACGTCATTATCAAGGCCAATAATAGCGCTTCGCATCAGCCGGCATCGGATCAAGCGTTGGATCAAGCGGGCGAACCTTCTGTAGGCAAACCCGTGGCAGGCAAATCCGTGTCGGGCAAAAGAAGCGGGCCTTCATTTGAAGCGGGCCGTTTTTCAGAGATTATTTAAGGCCTTTAAACCGCGCGTGATCTCGGCGATAATAAAATAAGCAATTGGCATAACACCATGACGACCAACACCATCAACACCATAGCGCTAAAGATAAGGGCTTTTTTGATGGCCGCCGTCATGTTGTGTTCAGGCGTCAGTCTTGCCGCCGCCAATGACGCCCCGCTTTCCGATATTGCCAAGATCCCTGATACCGCCCTTGTGATGGTAACCTCTCCGTCGTGCCCGTGGTGTGATGCTTTTGAAGAAGAAGTGGGGCATATCTATGGCCAGACGCCGGAATCGGCACAATTCCCCCTGCATCGGATTGATTATTTCACCAAATTCACCGCGTCTTTATCGGGAATCAAATCAGCCGACGTGACCCCAACCTTTATTGTTATCCGCGGCTATGAAGAAATTGGCCGGATCGAAGGTTACCCCGGGGATGAGATGTTTTGGTGGCGGTTTTCTGAATACACCGCTGAATAAGCGTTTCAATAGACCTCGTCTATAAATATAGATTTAACCCTACATAAAAATAATATGTATATTCCTTGACATATAAGTTCAGGGCAGGAAATATATTTCTAATAATTTATCTTTTAGGGGGGAAGTCATGAAAAAAATGGCTTTAACACTAGCGGCAGTCCTATGCGCAGGTTCAGCATATGCCGCCTCTGTTCAAGTTAGTGAACCTGGGCTTGTCAGCTACACGATTGTCGATGATATGGCGATTAATGAGCCTTTAACCGATAAGGCTGGTGATGCTGCAAATGGCAGAAAGCTTGCGATTAACCGCAAGAAGGGCAATTGCCTCGCCTGTCATGTGATGCCGATCTCAGAACAATCTTTCCACGGTGAAACAGCGCCATCCTTATATGGTGTGGCCAATCGTTTGTCCGAAGGTGAGCTTCGTCTTCAACTGGTGAACTCAAAAGTCACCAATGAAAACACGATGATGCCTTCATTCTACCGTGTCACCGGTTACAACCGTATCTTGAAAAAATTCGATGGTAAGACGATTCTTTCAGCCCAAGAAGTTGAAGACATCGTGGCTTACCTCAAAACCCTGACTGAGGAGCAATAATCCGATGAAATACAATCTCGCTTTAGAAGACATCTCGCGTCGTAAGGCCTTGGGCCTGCTTGGCGGTGCTGTCGCAATGTCTGCGTTTGCTGGCCCTGTGCTTGCTGATGCGGCTGCCGTCTCTGGCAAAATCAATGAGATCACCGGCGGTGCTGGCGCATCTGAAGGCGCGGTGATGCTTGATATTCCTGAAATCGCCGAAAACGGTAACGCTGTTAAGGTTGGTTTTGAAGTTGATAGCCCCATGACCGATGCTGATTATGTCAAAACTGTTCATGTTCTGGCGGATGGCAACCCAACACCTGACGTTGCCAGTTTCAATTTCACCCCTGCTAATGGCGCTTGTGGTGCAACCACTCGGATGCGTTTGGCCAAAACACAGAACATCACCGTTCTGGCTGAGATGAGCGACGGTTCATTTAAGCAGGCCACAGGCAAGATCAAAGTTACAATCGGCGGCTGCGGCGGCTGATCCAAGCATAGAGGAACAAGAAAATGGCTAAAATTAAACCCCGCGTAAAAGTGCCTAAGAAGGCAGATGCTGGTGAAGTCATCACCATCAAAGCGCTGATTTCACATCCTATGCACACAGGTCGTGCCAAGGATAAGAAAACCGGTGAGTTGATTCCCCGTAAGATCATCAACGAGTTCCGCGTTTCCTTTAATGGCCAACAGGTCTTTAATGTCATGATGGAACCAGCAGTTTCTGCCAACCCATTCGTTTCATTCCCATTCATGGCTCGTGAAAGCGGGACATTTGATTTCACATGGGTTGAAGATGGCGGCAAGGAATTTACCGCGTCTAAGGAGATGAAAGTCAGCTAACTGACCTCATCACGCAAGGGAGGAAATTATGTTTAAAAAAATCTCAATAACCATTGCAAGTATGATGGTCGCCGGTTCGGCGCTTGCTGCTGGCACTCCTTATCATGAAGGCACAGCAACAGTCGTCACGCCAACTGATGATCGCAACCCATTGTCAGAAGTCATTTCAGGGATTGATTTCCGTAAGGATATGATCCGCGATATGCAGGCTGATGAATTTGAAAACCCAGGGATGCTCACCGTGGAATATGGTGAAGGGATCTGGGATATGCCCGATGGCAGCAAGGGCAAGTCTCTGGCTGAAGTCTGGGAAGATTGTTCAGGTGTTGCGGCTGATGTGGCGGGCACGGTCTATCCGCGTTATCACGAAGGCGCGGGCAAAGTCCTGTCGTTGGAACAGCAGATCAATTTCTGCCGTGAAACAGCGATGGGGGCTGAGCCTTACAAATGGGAAAAGGCTGATATGCTTGGCATGACCGCCTATATCCGTTATCTGGCCAATGGCAGCACCATCAACATTAATGTCGATGGCCCGGCTAACGATATGTTCAAAAAAGGCGAAGAGCTCTATTACGAACGTGTTGGACAGCTGGATATGTCTTGCGCCCATTGCCATGAAGATAATTACGGCAATTACATCCGCGCCGATATGTTGTCTCAAGGGAACATCAACGGTTTCCCAACCTATCGCGTGAAGTGGAATGGCATTGGTTCAACCCACCGCCGTTTCCGTGGGTGCAACAAAAACATTCGTGCCAAGGCTCTGCCTTACGGGCATGAAGATTATGTTGCGCTGGAATTATACCTCGCGTGGCGTGGTAATGGCCTGACCGTCGAAACACCTGCGGTTCGCCAGTAGATTTTCAAACCCCATGGCTTCCGGTCATGGGGTTTTTCTCTGTTTTTTTAGAAATAATATTGCGTGATAAATTGTCGCGGTACGTTTTTCAGTACAAAATATTTTAAAAATCATATATAATATTCATAATACATAGATTTATTAATATACATCGTAGATATGTATCTAAATAATTCGAAGTTAATTTTGGGGGGGAAGCGTGATGGATTTATCCATCAGTGCAGCGTTTATCGCAGGGGTGTTGAGTTTCTTCTCACCATGCGTTCTACCCATCGTCCCCGGTTATCTTGGGTATTTGGGCAGTCTTGGACAGGCTGGTCAAAATACCACGGCGCAAAATAAAGCGGCCTCAAATGCTTCCCCGAATGCTGGGGGTGCAAATATAGCCGAGATGTCCAAACGTTTTCGGCTGGTCATGGCATCGCTTTTCTTTGTTGCTGGGTTTGTGACGGTGTTTCTTTTGATTGGGGTATCGTCAACGGCCATTGGGTCAATTTTCGCGCGTCACTTGACGTTGTTTCAGCAAGTGGCCGGCGGGATGATCCTGATCATGGGGTTGCATTTTTTAGGTCTGTTGCGCTTTGGCTTTATAGATCGGGATATGCGGTTCATGCCGAATTTTAAGTCTGGCGGTGTTGTGTCTTCTTACATTGTTGGGCTGGCGTTTGGCTTTGGATGGACCCCTTGTGTTGGCCCTGTTCTGGCATCGATCTTTTTGGTGGTGGCCGGAACAACAGAAGGCGCGGAAGGCATGATGCTGTTGCTGGCTTACGGGCTTGGAATTGGGGTGCCTTTCATCGCTGTGGCGGCTTTTGCCGATGCTTTTACCAAACGGTTTAAAAGCATGTCAAAAGCAGCGCCCGTGGCCAAATATCTCCTTGGTGGCCTGATGGTCGCAACGGGGGTGGTGATGGTCACAGGGCAATTGAACGCAATTGGGTTTTGGATGCTCCGAACATTCACAACCTTTCAAGTGGTTGGATAAGCCAAGTGGTTGAATAGGCAAAATAAGATAAGGAAGATGAAAGAGATGGATCAAATGTTGAAACAAATACCTCAATCTTTTGCCGCTTTTGTTATGGCTTTATTCATGTTGTTGAGCCCAATGTTGATGGTGTCCGTGGCCAAGGCTGGTGATGCCGCCCCAACCATGGGTGAAGATGGCATTTACCATTACGATTGGTATCACCAGTCGTTTTTGGAACTTGCCGATGATTTAGAAGAAGCGCTTGATGATGATAAAATCCTGATGATCAAATTTGATCAGAAGGGCTGTATTTATTGTGAAAAAGTAGCGCTGGAAATCCTGTCTGAGCCTGCCATTAACGCTTATGTGCGTGAACATTTCGTTGTTGTTCAATTGGATATTTACGGCGGCCGTGAGGTAACCGATCTTGATGGTGACATCCGCCCCGAAAATGAAATGTCCCGCAAATGGGGCGTGATCTTTACCCCAACAATTTATTTCCTTGGCGCGCCGGTCGAAGGCGGTACCATCCCTGAACAGGCCAGTGCGGTGATGCCGGGCGCTTTTGGAAAGCTCACATTTTTAGGTTTTCTCGAATGGATCGTGGCCAAAGGCTATGAAGGCGATGAGCCATTCCAGAAATATTTTGGTCGGCGGATGCCTGAGATCAGAAAACTGATCGAAGATGCCCGCCAAGAACAAGCGTCATAAGTTTAGGTCAGAAGGAGAGTGCGTTACCATGTCCACGACAAAGAATGAACTTATCAAAGGCAAAGAGCAAAGCGTTTCAGCGGATGAAACGGTTTCAATCTCACGGCGTAAAGTCTTGGGGGGAGCGGTTCTGGCGGCGGGCAGTTTAGCCGCGCCATCATTGGCGAAAGCCACTGAATCCAACCCTGATAACCTGCCGCCTAATGTTTCGGAATGGACGCCTTATTTGGGTGAAGGGGTTGATGTGAACCCTTACGGCTCACCTTCAGAACATGAAGCGCATGTCATCCGCCGTTCCGTCGAATGGCTGACCGCAAGCCCAGAATCATCGGTGAACTTTACACCATTGCAAGACCTTGACGGGATCGTGACCCCGAATGGCCTTTGCTTTGAACGTCACCATGGCGGTGTTCCTGAAGTGATCCCGCAAGATTACCGGTTGATGATCAATGGTCTTGTTGACCATGAATTGATCTTCACCCTTGATGATCTGAAGCGTTTCCCACAGGTCAACCGTTTCCATTTCCTTGAATGTGCCGCGAATGGCGGGATGGAATGGCGCGGCGCTCAGCTGAACGGTTGTCAGTACACGTTTGGGATGGTGCATAATGTTCAGTATTCTGGCGTGCGCTTATCTGATATTTGCCGCGAGGTTGGCGTTAAGCCTTCCGCGAAATGGGTGCTGGCCGAAGGCGGTGACAGCGCGGGCATGAACCGTTCAATCCCGATTGAAAAGATCCTTGATGACTGCATGATCGCCTATTCCATGAATGGTGAGGCGCTCCGTCCTGAACAGGGCTATCCCGCGCGTCTTGTGGTGCCAGGTTGGGAAGGCAATATGTGGGTGAAATGGATCAGACGTCTTGAATTTGGTGATATGCCTTACATGGCGCGTGAAGAAACATCAAAATACACTGACCTGATGGAAGATGGCAAAGCCCGTATGTTCACATGGGTGATGGATGCCAAATCTTGCGTTACTTCGCCAAGCCCTGAAAAGCCAATGATGCACAAAGGCCAAAACTTGCTGAAAGGGTTGGCATGGTCAGGCCGCGGTAAAATCACCCGCGTTGATGTATCGCTTGATGGCGGCGTCAATTGGCAGACCGCAGAACTGCATGACCCGGTTCTGGACAAAAGCTTGACCCGCTTCACCTTGCCGTTCCAGTGGAATGGTGAAGAGCTGAAGGTGCAGTCACGTGCCATGGATGAAACAGGTTATGTCCAGCCGACCATCCAAGCCTTGCAGAAAGAACGAGGCGTCAATTCTATTTATCACAATAACGCGATTGCCACATGGCTCGTGAAATCAAATGGTGAGGTTGAAAATGTTCGTCTCGGTTAATGATATGATGAAACCTGTGATCAAAGGCTTGGCAGGTCTTGGCCTGACAAAAATGGTATTGGCGGCGGCAGTGTTGGCGGCGGCTGTTGTTCCGGCATCGGCGGGTGAGCGTGTGTTTGGCCTTGGCAAATTGGCAACACCAGAAGAGGTGAAGGGCTGGGATATTGATGTCCGTCCTGATGGTCTCGGCGCGCCAATTGGTGCTGGTAACGCGATTGACGGCGAAGAGGTTTACGCCGACCGTTGCGCCCATTGCCATGGTGACTTTGGTGAAGGTGTTGATCGCTGGCCGATTTTGGCAGGCGGTCATGACAGCCTTGATAGTGAAGACCCCGTTAAAACCATTGGCAGTTACTGGCCCTACGCGTCAACGGCTTATGACTATATTTATCGCGCCATGCCGTTCGGTGAAGCCCAGTCACTGACCTATGATGAAACCTATATGATCGTTGCTTATCTTCTGTACATGAATGACGTGATTGAAGATGACTTTGTCTTGAGCAATGAGAATATCGGGTCTATTGAAATGCCGAACCGTGACAATTTCTTCATGCCTGACCCTCGCCCCGATGCGCAACTTGCAAGTGGTGAGCCTTGTATGTCAAATTGTAATGTATCAACTGAAATTATCGGGCGTGCCCGCATCATTGATGTGACGCCGGAAGATGATGGTTAAACCGAGTAGAGGGATTTGAAATGAAATCTGTTGTATCTGGCCTGTTGGCTGCTGTCGTTCTTGGGGTAGGTCTGTCTTCATCAGCAATGGCTGGTGACGCTGCCCTTGGTGAAAAGGTCTTTAAAAAATGCAAAGCTTGTCACGTTGTTGATAAGGAAAAGCATAAGACTGGCCCGCATTTGGTGAATGTTATTGGCCGTACCGCAGGCACCGCTGAAGGCTATAAGAAATATTCAAAAGCCATGAAAAACAGCGGGATTGTCTGGAATGATGAAACCCTTGACGGGTATTTGGAAAAGCCAAAGAAATACCTGAAAGGCACGCGCATGGCCTTTGCTGGTCTGAAGAAAGAAAAAGACCGCGCCAATGTCATCGCGTATTTGAAGCAATACAGCAACTAATGGCTAAATCGAAAACAACATCAAAGGCCGTAAGCACCCTGAGGCGGCGGGAGTTTTGCCAACAGATGCTTGCGGCCTCTGTTTTATCGGCGGGGGCGATCAGCCTGCCTTTTGGTCACGCGAAAGCGCAATCCAAAACAATTGGCAGCGCGGTGATCACCAGTTTTTCAGATGGGACGATGTCAATCCCTGCCAATATGCTGTTTGATTCTGATGCCAATCCTGAGATTAAGCCTTTGTTGGAGCAATCAGGCATGGCGGAAGGAACCGCTGATCGGCCATTGAACATCACCTTGGTTGACCAAGGGGATCGGCGGATTTTGTTTGACGCGGGAAGCGGGCCAAACTTTTTGCCCGGCCTTGGGGAATTGCCATCCGAATTGGAATCCGCAGGCATTGAGCTGGATAGCATCACCGATGTTGTTTTCACCCATGCCCACCCTGATCATATCTGGGGGGTGATTGATGATTTTGATGAAGTCGCCATGACCGAGGCGCGGTTCTATATGCCGCGCCAAGAATGGGACTATTGGGATTCAGATGACGCGCTGGCCGATATGCCCGCGGGTCGAGAAGCTTTTGCTGTTGGGGCAAAAACACGGTTTGATGCTTTGCGGGATCAGATCGAATTGATTGATTATAACCAAGAGATTATCCCGGGGATTGAGGTTGTGGACAGCCGCGGTCATACCCCCGGCCATGCCGCCTTTACCATTCATACAGGCGATACGCCGGTGATGGTGGTGGGCGATGCCCTGACTCATGAGTTCATTTCGTTTCAGCATCCTGATGTGATCAACAATTCTGATATGGATGGTGAGAAGGCTGTGGCGACCCGTCTTCGGTTGCTGGATCGCATGGCCGCAGATCAAATGATGCTGATCGGCTATCACTTGCCGGCCCCTGGTTTTGGACGTGTTGAACGTCAGGGCCAGCGGTATCGTTATATTCAAGAATAAATCCGGAAATTAAGGGGGAATCCATGCTTTCTCGTCGTGAATTTATACAGATGGCGGCTGTTACCGGCACCATGCTCGGTGGTCTGGGGAATTGGAATAGGCTGGCCGCTCAACAGAAAATGAATATGGATGACCTCTTGAAGTTTGATTCAAAAGGGCAGGTGACGCTGTTGCACCTGACTGATATTCACGCCCAGCTCAAGCCTGTTTATTTCCGCCCACCATCAGAAAATTTTGGTGTCGGTGATTATGAAGGCATCCCGCCGCATCTGGTGGCAGAAGAATTTTTAAGCCATTTCGGCATCGCCCCGAACACGCCTTTGGCCTATGCCCATACAATGGTGGATTACGTCAATCTGGCGCGGACATATGGCCGCCTTGGTGGTTTGGATCGCACAGCAACCCTGATCAAATCCATTCGCGCCGATCGCGGTGATGATAAAGTCTTGCTGTTGGATGGCGGCGATACATGGCAAGGGTCATACACATCATTAAAAACCAATGGTCAGGATATGGTCGATGCCATGGCATTGCTGAAGCCGGACGCCATGGTTGGGCATTGGGAATTTACCTTTGGCCAAGACCGTGTCGAAGAAATTATCGATGAAATGGACTATCCTTTCTTGGGCGGTAATGTCTTTGATACCGAATGGGATGAACGTGTTTTTGAAAGCACCGAATATTTTGAACGGGGCGGGGTGAAAGTGGCCGTGATTGGTCAGCATTTCCCTTACACGCCGATTGCCAACCCACGCTATATGATCCCCACATGGTCTTTTGGTATTCGCCCTGAAGAAATTCAAAAGAACGTCAATGAAGCCCGTGATAATGGCGCTGAAATTGTGGTGCTGCTGTCGCACAATGGTTTTGATGTTGACCAAAAAGTGGCCAAAACCGTCAGCGGGATTGATGTTATCCTCACTGGCCATACCCATGATGCGGTGCCGGAAGCGATTAAGATTGGCAAAACACTGGTGCTGTCCTCAGGCTCCCACGGTAAATATTTAGGCCGTGTTGACCTGAAGGTTGAAAACGGTGAAGTGACGGATTACAGCTCAACGGTGATCCCTGTTTTCGCTGATGCGATTGAACCTGATCCTGAAATGAAAGCCTATATTGATGGTGTACGCGCCCCCCATGAAAGTGAGCTTAATCGCGTGCTGGGCAAAACCGATCAATTGCTTTATCGCCGCGGCAATTTCAACGGCACTTGGGATGATCTGATCTGTCAGGGTATCCGTGAAGAACGTGATGTTGAAATTGCGCTGAGCCCTGGTTTCCGTTGGGGGACAACATTATTGCCCGGCCAAGATATTACCATGGATGATCTTTATACCCAGACCAGCATGAGTTATCCGAATGTTTACCGGGTGGAGATGACCGGCCAGCAATTGCATGAAATTCTGGAAGATGTTTGCGATAACTTATTCCACCTTGACCCGTTCTATCAGCAGGGCGGTGATATGGTTCGTGTCGGCGGGATGTCCTATACCTGCGCGCCAAAAGAAAGCATGGGCAAGCGGATTACCAACATGACCATCACGGATACAGGCGCGCCTGTGGAAGCTGATAAGAAATATACGGTCGGCGGTTGGGCTTCTGTTAATGAAGGTACGGAAGGGCCTGCGATTTACGATTTGATGGAAAATTATATCAGCCGCAAGAAGGTGATTAATTTGCCTGAAAACCAAACGGTTAAAGTTGTGGGGATGTAACCCCAACTGAAATTTCACCCACAAAAAAGGCGGCTATGAAGCCGCCTTTTCTGCGATGGAGAATATATTTTATGAGAACATATCGGCGGTGATACCGTTGTACCAACCGATTGATTCTTCATATGTTTCCTTACGAACAGCGTCAGACTCGCCGCCCTGAGAAACAAACTTATCAACAACATCAATTTTTTCAGCACCAGCTTTGTAATTGGCACCAACCTTAACACCATCATTGGTGGCGATCAGTGACCAGCAGGTGTTGGCAAAGCGTGGTTCATAAACACGGCTGCCCGTCAGCTCACCACGGATGGCGTTGGCCGCAACCTTGGCTTGGCTGTTGGCTGAGAAGCCAGACTTAGGCATTGAAGCCGCAACAGACGCGTCACCCAAAACATAGATGTTTGGATCAGCTTTAGACGCCATTGTTGCTGGCATAATCGGACACCAGCTGCCGTCATTGACACCAGCGGCCATGGCGATTGAACCCGCACGCTGACCGGGGATGACACAAGCGGCATCAGCCTTGAACGTATCAATGTCGGTTTCAATTTCCATGGTTTCAGCATTAACATTCAGAATGCCGCCATGGGTCGCGGGGTCGATCCATTCGATCATGCCCGGGTAATGTTTTTCCCAACCTGCCATGAACAAGCCCTGCTTTGAGAACTTTTCTTTTGGATCAAGAATAATGATCTTCGCGGTTGGGTTCACTTGCGAGAATGTATGGGCGATCATGGAAACACGCTCATATGGTCCCGGAGGGCAACGATATGGGTTTGGTGGAGCCACCATGACAAAAGTGCCGCCTTGCTTCATGTTCATGACCTGATCACGAAGAACTTTAACCTGTGTGCCCGATTTCCAAGCGTGTGGCATCCGTGTTTGTGCTTCGGCTGAATAGCCCGGAACGCTCTCATAATTCAGGTCAATCCCTGGTGACAGCACCAGACGATCATAAGGCAGTTCAGCACCGCTGGCCAGTTTCAGGACTTTACGGCTGCCATCAACAGACGCGGCCCAGTCATGAACGACATTAACGCCGTGATTGTTTGAAAGATTGTCATAGCCATGACCAATCGAACCATAATCACGGAAACCGCCGAGATAAAGGTTTGAGAAGAAGCACGTGTAATATTGCTTTGATGCTTCCACCAAGGTGACGTTGATTGCGCCTTTTGAATCTTTCGCGATGTAGCGCGCCGCGGTTGCACCACCAGCACCACCACCAACGACCACAACTCTTGGCACCGCGCCAAAAGCAAGTGATGGCATGGCAAGCGCGCCTGCCGCACCAGCAAGTAGCCCTGTAAATTGGCGTCTTGAAAATTGAGACATATTTTCTCCCCCTCAATTACATAGTTAAAAACATATATTTATTTACTAATATAGTACAAAATATACATGAAATTGCAAATAAATTGCGATGGGAGGGGGATGTTCAGCGGCTTGTGGTTTTATTCTTCAGGGGGGAGCGAGGCGAAATAAACCGCCAAGGATGCAATTTGTTCATCATCGAGACGGCTGGCAACATTTTGCATCACATTATTGTCCAATTCTTTGTTGCGATAGGCCAGCATAATCTGAGCAAAACTTTCAGCATCAAGCCCTGTGATAGAAGGCAGGCCTTGGTTTGAGCCATTTTGCTGGTGGCAGGTCACGCATTCCCCTGAAAGATATTCACCATAGCCGAAATCAGCTTTTGCCAAAATATCATCATCGGCTTGAACAACAGAAGGTAAGGCCGTGGCAAGGGTCATCCCCATGGCCAGAACCCCAAGAGTAGGTGCTTTTTTCGCGCGCGTCATCTTCATCCCCAAAACATATGCTTATTGATACGAATCACTATTCATATACAGAAATCATATTGTATTAAGGATTGGTAATGCAATAATTTTCGCAAAATTCATTGCCATTCTATTGGGTTTATCACGGCGTTTGTGTTGAAACTGATTGACAGTCGCCCCTGAAAGATTTTTCAATATCTTAACTTCTTTTGAGGGCAAGCGATGCTGTTTAGTATTCAACTATCCGCGGATTACCCCAGCAAAGATTATGGCGGTGATCGTGTTTATGCCGATATGCTCGACCAAGCGGTCTTGGCAGACCGATTGGGCTATGATGCTGTTTCCATCACCGAACATCATTTGATGAATTGTTTGATGATGCCCGCGCCATTGCAATTTGCCGTTAAAATTGCCGCCATGACCCAAAATATTCAGATCATGACATCAATTGTGGTGTTGCCGCTTCACGATATGCGCGTTTATGCCGGTGAAGTGGTCTGTGCTGATATTTTCACCGAAGGCCGATTGCTGTTGGGGGTGGGGCGCGGGGCGTTTGAATATGAAATGGAACGTTTTGGGGTGCCGATGGCCGAAACCCAAGCGCGGTTTAATGAATCGCTCGATGTCTTGCAGGCCCTGTTATCCGAAGAAGAGGTATCATGGGATGGTGAGTATTATCAATTTGAGCCTCTGACAATTATGCCCCGTCCTGTTCGCAAAGGCGGGCCGCCGATGATGATGGCGGTGATGAACCCTGAAGGCATTTACCATTGCACGAAACGCGGGTTCCATATTCAGACAACGCCTCTTTCGGGCAATCATCAACTGCTGTTGGATCAAGTCTCCGCCTTTAACCGCGCGAAAGAAGAGATGGGGGCAAAAGAAGGGGAAGTGACGCTGACGTTATCGCGGGTCGCGCATATGGCGTCGAATTCGGCGGAAAAACAGCGGAAGATCGAAGCCGCCCACCGCTATTATGGCCGTTTTGATAATGTGTTCACCGGCCCGGGGATTGTTGAAAATGGCATGATCAAACCCCTGCCGTGCAAAACCCCTATTGAAGAATTGGGGGAAAGCCTGTTGATTGGCACGCCGCAGGAGATGATTGATAAACTTGCCCCTTATGCTGAATTGGGCATTGATCGGGTGATCCTGAACCCCAATTTTGGCCTTGATGCGAATGAAACGCTGGATGCGATTGCATCTTTCGCCGAAGACGTGATGCCTCATTTTGCGACCAAACCTGATGTGGCGGCGGAATGACGAACGAAGACATGGAAACCCAAAAGACAGGCGGGGTGATAACAGCACAAGCCATTGATTGCGCCTATTCGGTTGAAGGCGAAGGCCCGCCGCTTTTCTTGATCCATGGCATTGGGGCGGCGCGCAACACATGGGCTAAATTGATGCCCTTATTAATCACGCATTACACGGTGGTGACCTATGATTTAAGGGGGCATGGCGCCTCGCCTTTGCCCGATGGTGAATTTGGCCTTGATGAATTGGTGGCTGATCTGGAGGCAATTCGGATCAAAACAGGGTTTGAGAAAGCGCATTTTGCGGGGCATTCGCTGGGGGGGATGATTGGCCCTGCCTATGCCCATGCTTTCCCTGATCGGGTGATGTCGTTGGGCTTGTTATCCACCGCCGCTTTCCGGACAGAAGATGACAGCCAAAAAGTACTGGCGGTGGTCAAGGCCATGGAAGACCGCGGTATCCCCAATGTCTTGGAAACCCTGACCGACCGTTGGTTCACCGATGGTTTTATCGAAACCCATGGGGATGTGGTGCGGCGGCGGCTTGACCAAGTCATCAGCACAGACCCTGATGTGTTTTTGAATGTCTTCAGGATTTACGCCACCACCGAAATGGCGCCATGGCTGCATGAAGTCACCGCGCCGTCTTTGGTGCTGACTGGCGAAAATGATGGCGGCTGTAACCCAAGGCTCAATCAATTGATCGCCGCGGCATTGCCAGTCTCAGAATTGCAAATTCTGCCTGATTATAAACATTCTTTATTGCTTGAAGCCGGGGAAGACGTGGCCAAGCATTTGCATCAGTTTATTCAATCGCTCTAGGCGGGGGCAATCAAGCTGGTTATTCGACACTTGCACCTGAAGGCGGCAAATACGGTTTTGTTGATTTCCGCATCTTGATTTCAAAATCAATCTTCAAATGACGGGGCGGGTTTTCATCCGGTGAATTGATCAAATCCATAATCCGCCGTGCCGCCATCTGGCCAATAAATCGGGCGGGGATGCGGATGGTTGAAAGCGGCGGGTGCATTTCCGCCGCGCCTTTGAAATCGCCAATCCCCATGACCGATAAATCGTGGGGGATGTTCAACCCCAATTGTTGCGCCGCCCAAATCGTAGCGAAGGCAATAATATCATTGCCGCAAATCACCGCGCTGGGGCGATGGTCTTGTTTTAAGATGTCCGTTGCGATCACCCGCGCCATGCGCAGGTCATATCGTGTTTCACAACACCAATGGGCAGGGGGGGTAACCCCACGGTCTTTAATGGCAGATAAAATCCCTTTTTGGCGGTTTTGCGCCCGATCATTGCCATCAGATGTGCCAAAAATACAAGCAATATCACGGTGGCCAAGATCAAGAATATGGTCTGCCGCGGCATAGCCCAATTCAAAATTATCAATGCCAATGACATCAATATCAGGAGCATCGGATTTATCTTGCGGCAGATTCCAAACACAAAGCAATTGAATGCCCCGGGCTTCCAATAGGTCATTGATGGCGGGGTCATGCTGGCCGCCGATCAGGATCACCCCATCGACCCCGTGTTCAGCAAAGGTTTTGACCGCTTGCACCTCACGATCAAGGTCATAATGATTCGACGCGATCAGCACCGTCTGCCCCAACGCCCCCAAATCAGTGGTCAAATGTTCGATCAATTCGGCAAAGATTGAGCTTTCAAACGTCGGCACCACCATCCCGATTGTGCCTGTTTTCTGGCCTCTGGTGGCGGCGGCGGCACGATTCCGAATGTAACTCAGCGCGTTGGCGGCATCTTCAATGCGCCGACCGGTATCCGCGTGGACGGATTCAGGATTGCTGAAATAACGCGAAACCGTCGCCGGAGATGTCCCCGCTTGACGCGCCACATCGGTGATTGTTGAGCCTCGATTTTTCACCCCAAAGCCCCCTTAGTGAAAAAAATTTGCAAACGTTATCGTGTTTTCATAGCGTATTTTCATAAAAAATACAAGTAAATCAATATTCTAAATAATATTTCATTAGAAAATGCTTAAATAAATGAAAACGTTTGCATTAAAATTAAGGCCTAGACAGACGAAAAATTACGGCATACCGTTTTATGAATAATAATGCGAAAAGCTGTCAAAACGTCATTTGTGGAAAACAAACCAATAACAATAGCAAAAACGTTTCCACGACTGTTTTAAGGCCAACCCGCGTTAAGCCTTTGATAAGCAATTCACCTTATAAAGGCCCATGAAAATTATACGATACGTATAGCACGGAGGAAAAAGTGAAAAAATTTCTAGGAACAGTGGCTTTGACCACGGCTATTTTAGCCAGCGGCGCAGCCAACGCGTTTGAATGTAAGCGCAGTGAAGCATCATTTGACAAGCCAGGCGGGTTTCCTGAGCGGGCGTTGACAATGATTGTCCCTTACGGCCCTGCTGGTGGTTCGGGTCAGGTGGCGGCGGCGATGGCCGAAGCGGTAACAGGTTTGACTGGGATTCCCATCAACCGTGACCATAAGCCTGGCGGTTCAGGGACAGTTGGGATGACCGCTTACATGGCGGCACCCGCGGATGGTTATAACGTGCTTGAGCATATTGATGACGCGTCATCTGCCCATGCGCTTGATTCATCTCTGCCCAACCCAGCTGAAGATTTGATCCCGCTGGTTGTCAGTCAGGTGACATTCAGCCAGATTTATATCCGCACCAATGAAACACGGTTTACCGATTGGCCATCATTCGTGGAATGGGTAAAAGCCCAGAACGGTAAGGCCACCATCGCTAACGTTTCCAAAGAAGGTTCAATGGAACGTGTCACCATGGGCTTCATCACCGATGCCGCTGGCATGGAAATTCAGCAGATCTCCTTTGATAAAGGGGCCCCACGTTATGGCGCGCTCTTGGGTGGTCAGGTTGATGCCTTGTTTGAACAGCCCGGTGACGTTCGCAACTTCCTTGACGCGAAACAGTTCAAGCCAATCTTGACAATCTTTGATGAGCGTCCAGGCGCGTTTGCCGATACACCAACCCACCGTGAAGTGGGGATGGATTTTGATCCGCTGCTGCGTTTCCGTGGCTTCTATGTCCATGCCGATGCGCCAGCTGATCGTGTGGAATGGCTGAAATGGGCGTTCCAGCGTGGTTATTGTCAGGACAGCTATCAGGCGTTCAATGAATCAAAGTTCATGACCGTTATTGATAGTTATCGTGAAACTGAAGGGGCGAAAGATTTGATCAATCGTTCTATTGATCAGTATCGCAACGTCTATAAGGCCATGGGCCTTGACGTGAAATAATCCAATCACATCACATTGAGCATGGCGCTGTTTGGCGCCATGCTCGTATCAAGAGCCCTTTTCTGGGCGACTTCTTCCGGTGGGGGAATTTACTTTGGGACGTTTGACACGACATAATCTTGTTGAAGCCGCGATCTTTTTTTTGATTGTCGCTGTGTTCTTCGGCTTCTCATTTGAATTTAATCAGCCGATTGAAATTTACATCTTCGGCGCAACCGCATGGCCACGGGTGATCATTGGGCTTCTGTTGATCGCAACCTTGGGCAATTTGTGGTTTCAATATAAGCACGGGTCGGCCACCCAAGGCACGCTTGGGCAAAGCGAAGACCGCCCTGATTTCAGCGCCCCGGGAACAATCCCAAGGATGGTCGCTGTTCTGCTCACCCCGTTTTTATTCGCGTGGCTGTTGAAACCTGTCGGTATTTATTCCAGCGCGCCATTTTTTATTGCCGCGATTATCTGGCTTTTTGGAGAGAGACGCTGGAAAGCGATCCTGCTGATGACCGTGATCATCTATGTGGTGTTCATCGGGTTGTTTTTGATGATCCTCAACGCCCCTTTGCCGCAAGGGAATATGTCTCCGTTCTATGATTTCAGCGCTTGGATTTTGACCATGAACGCCAAGCTTCAAGGGATTTAAAGCAAATGATTGAGAATTTCCTCGCAGGGTCTTCTGCCCTTTTTGGTGATCCTTTCACAATCGGTATCTTTGTTTTTGGCGTTATCGGGGGGATGCTGTTTGGCGCGATCCCCGGGGTCAGTATGCTGACATTGGCGGCGATTTTATTGCCGTTTACCGCAGGGCTTGAGCCAGCACAGGGCGTGATGCTCTTTGCGGTGATTTACTGCACCGGTACATATGGCGGCGCGATTACGGCCATTCTGTTTAACATCCCGGGGTCGGCGGAAAACGCGCCAACCGCTTTTGATGGCTATCCCATGACCCAAAAAGGCCAATCCGGCAAGGCGGTGGGGGCGGCTGTTCTCTGTTCCGCTATCGGCGGCATGGCTTCAGCCCTTGTGATGATGACGGCGACCGAACCGCTGGCCAATTGGGCGATCCGTAATATTGGCCCGCCGGAAATCTTTGCTTTGGTGTTTTTTGGTCTGGCGGTGGCTTCAACCGTCGGCGCGCGCACCATCTGGAAAGGCTGGATGTCTGTCTTGATCGGTCTTCTGATCGCCACCATCGGGCAAGACCCCGTGGGGGGGATTAACCGTTATAATTTTGGCCTGACGGATTTGGCGGCGGGGATTGCCTTTGTGCCAGCCATCCTTGGGTTCTTTGCGGTTTCTGAAATTTTTGTTCAGGCTGAAAAAAAGGCAAGCGGCAAATATAAAGCCCCTAAAGTCAGCATGACATTCCCGTCATTCCTTGAACTTTGGATGCATAAAATCGCCGTCTTCCGGTCGATCATTGTGGGCTTCTTCTGTGGGATTTTGCCGGGGATTGGCGCAACCTTAGCCGCCTTTATGAGTTACGGTGAGGCTGTCCGCTGGTCAAAGAAAAAAGAAGAATTTGGCAAAGGCAAATTGGAAGGCGTGATCTCAGCGGAAACCGCGAATAACGCGGCAACAGGGGCGGCGATGATCCCGCTTCTGGCGCTTGGTCTGCCTGGCGGGGCGCTGACCGCGATGATGGTTGCGGTTTTCCAAATGCATGACCTTCAGCCGGGCCCGCTTGTCTTTATGTTGTCGCCTGACCTGATCTGGATTGTGTTTGCGGCGATGTTCTATGCCAATCTTTCCATCCTGCTGATCGGCGTGTTGGAAACAAAAACAATCCTTAATCTTTTGAAGATTCCGTTTCAGTTCCTCGCGCCATTGATCCTGATGCTGGCCACCACTGGGGCTTATATCAGCCGTGGTCTGGTGCTGGATGTCATGATCATGTTTGCGGCGGGTATCATTGGCTATTTGTTGCGCCGCACAGGGTTTTCAATTCCCGCGATTGTCTTGGGGCTGATCCTTGGCAAGATCGGGGAACAAAACTTCGCCCAAGGGATGCAGATGGTGCATTACGACATCGGCACGTATTTCTCACGTCCGATTTGTACCGTTCTGATCGCCGCCGGCGCCATTACCTTGCTGTCCAGCATCTACCGCGCTTTCACCAGCGCCAAGACCGCTGAATAATTCGCAAAAGCCCCAAAGGAGGCCAAGATGAGCGAACAGACCATTGAAGCGATCATTGCCCGCGCGCGTGATGCTCAACAACGCTATGAAAAACAAGGCTCGCAAGAACGTTATGATCGCGCGGCGGCGGCGGTGGCTTGGGCGATTATGGAACCTGAGCGCAACCGTTACTTGGCGGAATTGGCGGTGGAGACCACGGGTCTTGGCAATGTGCCGGATAAGATTATCAAGAACCACCGCAAGACATTGGGCGTGATGCGCGACATTAAAGAAGCGGTGACATACGGTATTATTTCAGATGATCCGGCAACAGGCATCACTGAAATTGCGCGCCCAAAAGGGGTGGTCGGGGCGATTGTGCCTTCCACCAACCCTGCCGCGACTCCGGCCAATAACATCATCAATGCCATTAAATGCGGCAATTCGATTGTGGTGGCGCCATCACCGAAAGGCGTGGCCTGTTCCGAAAAACTGATCGAGTATATCCACGCGGAGTTCAAAAAAATCGGCGAAGACCCTGATCTGGTTCAGATGATCCCCGCCCCGGGCTCCAAAGAAAAGACTCAAGCCTTGATGGATGGTTGCGATATGATCGTCTGTACCGGCAGTCAAAACAATGTTCACCGCGCCCAGACCGCGGGCACGCCAGCGGTTGCTGTTGGCGCAGGGAATGTCACGGTGATTGTTGATGAAACCGCTGATCTTGACGCGGCGGCAGAAAAGATCAAAGCATCAAAATGTTTTGATAACGCCACGTCATGCAGTTCCGAAAACGCGGTTGTGGTGGTGGACGCGGTCTATGACGCGTTTGTGGCGGCCATGGCGCGGGTTGGTGGGGCTTTGGTCGATGATGAAGCCGGTATCGTGAAAAGCCTTTGGCCTGATGGTCATTTGAACCGCCATGTGATCGCCCAAGATGCGGATAAGATGATCACCGCGCTTAATTTGGATGTGCCCGAAGGCACGGAATTTGTCGCTGTTCCCACCACAGGGATTGGCCCTGACCATCCGCTTTCAGGCGAAAAATTAAGCCGAGTGCTGGCGCTCTATCGCGCGTCTGATTTTGACGCGGCGGTGGCAACAACCCTTGAGATTCAAATGCACCAAGGCGCTGGTCATTCTGTTGGGCTTCATTCAACTGATGATGCCCGCGCCCATACCCTTGCCCATGCCATCCCCACAAGTCGGGTGATCGTTAATCAAGCCCATACATTCGCAACCGGTGGGTCGTTCACCAATGGGATGCCGTTTTCGCTTTCCATGGGCTGCGGGACATGGGGCGGCAATTCGGTCAATGAAAACGTCAATTATCGGCATTTTTTGCAATCGACCAAAATCATCAGGGAAATCCCCTCACGTGAGCCGTCATTGGATGATATTTTCGCCGATTATTGGAGCATGGCAGGACAATGAGATTTGACCCCAATACACCGCCTCAAGGATCAGTTCGCGATTGGCTGGATTCCCGTGCTGATGCGGGGGGGATTGGCTTTGTTTTCCCTGAAACAGGTGAAGAATTAACATGGCAAGATTTGCGCGATCACGCCGCCCAAGTTTCCGGTGATCTGACCGCCCAAGGCATCGCAAAAGGGGATAGCGTGGTGATCATGCACCCTAATGGGCTTGAAGGGGTGAAGGCGCTTTTTTCCGCGCTTTATGGCGGGTTTCGTGCAACGATGTTGAACTTGGCGGCAGGGCCTGATGCCCTTGGTTACGCCATGGATCATTGCGGGGCGGTGGTCGCTTTTGTTCATGACAGCCAGATGGATGTGTTCAATACCGTCCGGCCAGAACGGCTCAACCTGTATGCCGTGACAGGCGAAACCGCGCCATTGCATGATGTTGCCAGTGATGATGACGCGCTGTTGATGTACACTTCCGGCACAACAGGTCGGCCGAAAGGCGTGGTTCATACTCAAGCCAGCCTCTTGGCAGGGGGGTGGACGGTGACGGTTGCCCATAAGCTTACCCCTGAAGATCGCGGCATGGGGGTCTTGCCCTTTTTCCATATCAACGGGCTGTGCGTGACGGTGATGGGCAGTCTTGTTTCCGGCGGCTCGCTTGCCATGGTCTCACGGTTTTCAGCCAGCCGGTTTTGGCAACAGGCGGACGCGGGCGGCATCACATGGTTTTCCGTTGTCCCAACAATTATCAGCCATTTGCTTCATGGCGCGGCTGAACCCAGCCCAGAAGCCAAGGCAAGGCTTCGGTTTGCGCGGTCGGCGTCTTCGGCTCTTGCGGTGGAAACCCAGCGTGCTTTCCAAGATCGCTTTGGTCTTTCCATTGTTGAATCCCTTGGCCTGACAGAAACCGCCGCCCAATGCCTTGTGAACCCGCTTGACCCATCACTTCATAAAATTGGTTCTGCGGGTATGGCGATCAGCAATGATGCCCGTATCGCCAATGATAAAGGCGAAGAATGCCCAAGAGGGGTGGAAGGCGAAATTCAAATCCGTGGCCCGAATGTCATGAAAGAATATCTCTATAACCCTGAGGCCACGGCGGATACTTTCCATGGCGAATGGTTGCGGACAGGTGATCTTGGGCGCATGGATGATGATGGCTATGTGTTTGTCACGGGACGGCTGAAAGAATTGATCATCAAAGGCGGGGAGAATATCGCCCCGCGTGAGATTGACGAAGCTCTTTATGAACATCCTGATGTGGTGGAGGCGGCGGCCTTTGCCCGCCCTTGCCCTCAATATGGGGAGCGGGTGGAAGCGGCGGTTCGGTTGAGCGAAACATCGCAAGCCAGCAGTGATGACTTGCTCGCGCTCTGTATTGAAAAGGTTGGGGCGTTTAAAGCCCCGGATCAGGTGCATATCATGGATGAATTGCCGAAAGGGCCTTCTGGGAAAATCCAGCGGTTGTATCTTAACGAGTTGCTCTACAAATCCTAAAGCAAGCCGATGGCGATCAGGCGCAGCCCCATGATCAGGAAAGCGATCAACACGACTTTCCGGAACAATTCTTGGCTGACACGACTGCGCAATTGCTCACCAATGCTGAACCCCACCAGCACCACACAAAGCGCTAAGCCAGATTTGATCAAGATGGGGAAGGTCAAAACCCCTGCCACCACTTGACCCGCGCCCAAGGGCAAAACGCCGGCTAAGAATAAAAAGCCGGTGACGCCGATAAACTTTTCTTTTGAAACATTACGTGCCACCAAAAACATCGCCACGGTTGGTGACCAGATTGAACTCATCCCCCCTAAGATGCCGGAAAGCGTGCCAAAACCAAGGTGCCAGACACGGCTTGGCCCAATTTTAATTTTAATCCCCATCAGCAGGTTTAATGAAAATAACACCATGGCAACGCCGATGCTGACCGTCAAAAGCGCGGTGGGGTAATCGGCGATAAACATGGACGTTATAAAAATCGAAAGGCTGATGGCAACGGCAAATACCCAATATTCACGGCAGATTTCAATCTTGTTGGGGGCATGGGCAAATTGCAGATAATTCGTCCCCAAGATCGAAAGCCAAAGCAATGGGATGGCTTCTGTTGGCGGCATGATAAGGGTCAGAAACGCCATTGATGCCGCGGGCAATCCAATGCCAAGAAAGCCTTTGACGATGGCGGCGAATAAAAAGATCATCACCAACAACCCCATTTGCACAAGGTCAAAGGATTGCATCAGATCGGTGATGATTTCAGTCATGCTGTTTCTTTCTCATCAGCGGGTCTTATGATGTGGCACGGTCAAGGAAAACAGCAAGGCTGGTCGCTTCACGTGTGGTCACATCTTTAATCTGGCAACGGCAGGAAAACCCTTCGGCCACGATCATTGTGTCTTCGGATGCCGCCCTGACTTGAGGGGCAAGCGATAATTCCGCCATCTTTTTGGATGTTTCCGCGGTTTCCGCCTGATACCCAAAGGCCCCCGCCATCCCGCAACAGGAGCTTTCGATCATCTCCGCTTCCGCCCCTTTGATATGATGCACCGCATCAACCGTTTTATTCGCCACGCCCATGGCTTTCTGGTGGCAATGGCCATGCACCAAGACGTTTATATCCTCGGCTTTCAGGCCTTTGGGCGGGTTCTGGGCAATATATTCAGCAAAGGTCAAAATCTGGGCGCCATGGTCTTCGGTCCAGTCCGGGATTAAATTCACCACTTCATCACGGAACATCAGTGTGCAGGACGGCTCTAGCCCAACGATAATCTTGCCTTCGTCCAAGGCTTGGCGAAACGCTTCGGTTGTCCGTTTCATTTCGGCCTTTGCCTTTTCGGTTTCGCCAGCGGAAAGATATGTCCGGCCACAGCAAAGATGCGCCCCGGGGGCTGAGACCACGCCGACCGTCCGCCCCGTGCGGGCAATAACGCGTTCCGCCGCCCGTAATGTTTCAGGGTCAAAATGACGGTTGAATGTATCGGCGAATAACAGCACCTCACCATCGGCCGCGCCTTGATAGGGCGCTTTAAATTGGGGCAAAGACCGTTTGTTATCAAAGCCAATCAGCCCGGCAAATTTCAGCCCTGTATTGGCCAAGGGGGCGATCATGGCGGCGAAAGGCGCAAGCCGCGGCAGGCTGGCGATGATTTTCTCCCGCAAGCGAAGGCCTTTTTTCTCTGTTCTGGCGGCTTGGACTTCAGTTTTCATCTTGGCCATATCAACCGACATTGGGCATTCGGATTTGCAGGCTTTGCACCCCACACAAAGCGCCATGGCATCGGCCATTTCATCGGAGCCGAAAGCATCTGATCCGAATTGTCCCGTTAAGGCCAAGCGCAAGACATTGGCGCGACCACGGGTTAAATCTTTTTCTTGTCGGGTGACGCGATAAGAAGGACACATCACCCCGCCAACAGATTTACGGCACGCGCCATTGTTGTTGCACATTTCCGCCGCCCCGCTCAATCCGCCCGGCCACGCGGACCAGTCAAAGACGGTGGGTTGATCTTGCGGCGTGTAATCTTGCGGCCAGCGGGTCAGGCTGCGGTCATCCATTTTTGGCGAGCGGGTGATCTTGCCCGGGTTCAAAACAGTCTCCGGATCAAAGCGGTCTTTGATCGTCTCAAAGATGCGCACCATCTTGGTGCCATACATTTTTTCATGAAACTCAGACCGAACAATGCCGTCGCCATGTTCACCGGAATGAGAGCCTTTGTAATGCGCCACCAAATCAAACGCTTCTTCGGCGATGGCGCGCATTTTTTGAAGCCCAAGGTCTTGGCGCAAATTCAACACCGGCCGGACGTGCAACAGCCCTTCTGAGGCATGGGCATACCACGTGCCATCCGTGCCATGTTTATGGAAAACATCGGTCAAGCGGCTGGTGAAATCCGCCAGATGTTCTAATGGCACGGCGCAATCTTCCACAAAGGAAACAGGTTTGCCTTCGGTTCGCATCGACATCATGATGTTCAGCCCTTGGGTTCTGACCCCCCAGATGCGGGCTTGGAAGGCGGGGTCTTCGGCTTCAACGACACCGCCTTCGGCTTTTGTTTTTCCGTCCCATCCAAAACCTAAATCGGCCATCAACTCACCCAAGGCGGTAAGGCGGCGGCGATTTTCTTCAGCGGTTTCAGCAAATTCCACCAGCAACAGCGCTTCAGGATTGCCGCGAACAAAACTATCAACAATCGGGCGGAACTGCGGAATATCACGCCCCAGCCTGATCATATTGTGATCCACCAATTCAACCGCAACAGGGCCCAGTTTGACGATATGTTGCGCCGCGTCCATCGCCGCGTGGAAGGTCGGGAAATGGCAAACCCCAAGGGATTTCGTGGTCAGCAAAGGGGAGAGTTTTAAATCAACCGATTTGGTGATTGCCAATGTGCCTTCTGACCCCACCAGCAAATCCGCCATATTCGGCGTCTCACCAAGCAGCGCATCAATATTATAACCGCCAACACGGCGCTGAACTTTCGGGAAACGGCGGGTGATTTCATCTTGTTCTGAGGTGGCTAATGCCAGCAGATCAGCATCAAGGCCTTGGGTGGGATCGGCCTGCCCAAATCGCCGCAATGTCCCATCGGCCAGCATCGCCTCCAGCCCCCGAACATTATCCTGCATTTTGCCGTAGCGAATGGAACGCGACCCGCAAGAATTATTCGCCGTCATCCCCCCGATGGTGGCGCGGGATGAGGTCGAGACATCCACAGGATACCACCAGCCATCTGCTTTCAGGCGGCGGTTCAGATCATCCAGCACCATCCCCGGCTGAACGGTGATGTGACCGGCCTCGGCATCGTAATCCAACACATTGTTCAGATGCTGGGTGAAATCCACCACCAGCGCGTCATTGACGGTTTGGCCGGATTGCGATGTGCCGCCACCACGGGGCAAAAGCGCGATGCCTTCTGACTTGGCAAAATCAAGGCCAGCTTCGACATCTTCCCATGTTTTGGGGATTAAAACCGCCTTCGGCATGATCTGATAAATTGAGGCATCCGTGGCGTAACGCCCTCGATCAAAACGTTGATCAAGCACCTCACCTTTTATTTGATTTTTTAACCGAATATAATCAACCATAAACCTTGACCTCTCTATGTTTAACCTTCACTGTTAGAACAAGTCAGTGCAACAATTTTCTTACATAATTTTTGGTATTCGACATGAGATCAGGACGTCATTTTTTGCAAATCCCTGGCCCGACCAATACGCCAGACCGTATCCTTCGGGCGATGCACCGCGCGGTGATGGATCACCGTGGGCCTGAATTTTCAGAACTGGGTCATAGCCTTCTTCAAGATTTGAAATCTGTCTTCAAAACCCAAACGCGGGTGGTGATTTATCCCGCCTCGGGGACAGGGGCTTGGGAAGCGGCGCTGATCAACACTTTATCCCCCGGGGATAAAGTCTTGATGTATGAAACAGGGCAATTTGCAACCTTGTGGAAAAACATGGCCACTAAATTAGGGTTTGAGCCAGTGTTTATGCAGGGCGATTGGCGGCAAGGCACAAACGCTGATGCTATTGGCGCGCAATTGGCCGCCGATAAATCCCATGCGATCAAAGCCGTTTGCGTCGTGCATAATGACACGTCAACAGGGATTACCTCTGATATTCCGGCGGTGCGGGCGGCGATTGATGCGGCTGGCCATCCGGCGTTATTGATGGTTGATACGATTTCATCCTTGGCCTCGATTGATTTCAGAACTGATGAATGGGGGGTTGATGTGGTGGTGGCGGGCTCACAAAAAGGGCTGATGTTGCCGCCCGGCCTGTCGTTTAACACGATTTCCGATAAAGCTTGGGCGGCGTGCCAGAACGGTGGTGATCGCCGGTCTTATTGGGATTGGCGTGATATGGCAGGGCCAAATGACCAAGGGTATTTCCCTTACACCCCCGCCACGACCTTGCTTTATGGCTTGCGGGAAGCTCTTGATATGCTGGCTGAAGAAGGGTTGGAAAATGTCTTTGCCCGTCATGCCCGCCATGCTGAAGCGACACGGCGCGCGGTGGAAAGCTGGGGGCTGGAAATTTTGGCCAGCAACCCCAATGAACGTTCCAACAGTTTGACAGCGGTGTTGATGCCCGATGGCAAAGGCGCGGATGACTTGCGGGCGGAAATCCTTGATGGGTTTGATATGTCACTGGGCACGGGGCTGAATAAGATCGCGGATCGTGTTTTCAGGATCGGCCATCTCGGGGATTTTAACGATTTGATGCTGATGGGCACGTTATGCGGTGTTGAAATGGGGCTGATGCGTAATGGCGTTAAGCACCAAGCCGGCGGCGCTCAAGCGGCGATGACCTACCTTGCTGAACATCGGTCTTGATCTGACGTTTAGCCAAGCGGCGATGATCCTTGTGGCATATTTATTTGCCGCGGTGACAAAGGGTTTAACAGGGCTTGGGTTTTCCAGCACCTGTTTGCCCATTCTGGTCTTGACCCTTGGGCTTAAAGACGCCTTGCCCTTGGTGATCATCCCCTCCATCTATTCCAATTTAATTGTTATGCGGCAGGCGGGGCATTTCAAAGAAGCGGTTGTCCGGTTCTGGCCAATGCTGCTGGCGACATTGCCCGGGTTGGTGATCGGCCTTTGGGTGCTGACGTGGATTGATGGTGATGTCGCGGGGGCGATATTCGGGCTTGTTTTATTGCTCTGGTGTGCTTTTTCATTCGCTAAACCTGATCTGCGGCTTGCCCCAAGATGGGAGCGGTGGTTGGCGCCTGTTTCCGGATGTTTTACCGGTATCGTCAATGGTTCCACAGGCTCACAAGTCCTGACAGTTGTGCCGTTCATGATGTCGCTGAAATTAGGGCGCGATCTATTTATCCAAGGGATTAATTGTTCCTTCACCATGTCCAGCGTGGTGATGGCGATTGGCCTTGGGCAATTGGGGTTTTATTCCCATGATGATGTGGTGATCTCGGTCTTTGGTATTGTTTTGGTGATCATTGGGGTGAAGGCGGGCAGCGCCATCCGCAACCATCTTTCAGAAAAACTCTTTCATCATGCCATCCTAACAATGCTGACCATTATGGGGTTGAGTTTAATTCTGCCGCTTCTCCGCCTTTCAATATAATCAAAACAGCTTGATGACGTGATTTATGCTTTTCAGGTCTCTATGGCTGGGGCTATGGTAATCTCGTGTTTTGATGGAGGTCATGATGAAATACACACCGGTCACGCCCGCCCCCGCTGATGCGGAAGCCCGCAAAGCGATTAAGCCAGTTGTTTGTTATTCGCCGGAAACCTTGCCGCCTGTTGATACAGAAATGATGGCCAAGGCGCGCGCCAGTATGGAGAAAATTGACACGGTGATTGTCCCGCCACGGGAAGCGGAATGTTTCCATGTCCCGCAAGGTCATTTTTTCCGCATTATCTCCACCGAAGGCCCGCAAGTGGGCGATTTGAATCTGTGGAATTATGACAATCCCGAAGAACGGTTTTATTCGGGCAAAACCCGCGCCCTTCATGGCACCCATATTTCAACAGGGGATCGGATGTGGTCCACCATCCCTTATTTAAGGCCGATGGTGACGGTCACCCATGACACGCTCGATTGGTACGGCTGGGATGAATTTGGCGGTTCTGTCCATGATGTGATTGGCACGCGTTGTGATCCATACACCAATTATCTGTTGCATGAAGACCATTATCACCATTGCTGTCATTCCAATTTGACGCGGGCGTTCGGCAAGCATTTCGGCGATTACGCCAAAGGTGAATTGCTGGTGCATGATGTGATGAACGTCTTTATGTGCACAGGCTTTACCCTCGACACCCATCAATATTTCATGAAAGCAAGCCCTGTTCGCCCCGGCGATTACATCGAATTCTTTGCGGAAATGAATATTTTAGGCGGGCTTTCCGCTTGCCCCGGGGGGGATTGTTCCAGCGAACATTCCTCGGATGAAGCGGCGTGTTATCCGCTGGTGGTTGAAATTTATCGCCCTGACCCCGCCACGTTAGAAGGCTGGTCAGCCCCTCAAGTGAACGGCTATGACGGCAGTCACGGTCTTTAATCTTGCGGATTGTTAAACATACGGAATTAAGCTCATGACAAATCTTCCCCAAACAATGCACGCTGTTCATCTGACTGGCCATGGCGGGATTGATCAATTGGTTTATCGTGATGATGTGCCAACACCTGAGCCGAAACCCGGGCAGGTGATCATTAATGTTCGCGCGGCAGGGGTGAATAATACCGATATTAACACCCGCATTGGCTGGTATTCAAAATCCATCACTGGCGATACCAACGAAGGTGGGGCGGATGGTTTTGATGAGGTTGATGCCGATGATGCCAGCTGGTCAGGCCAGCCTTTGGTCTTCCCCCGCATCCAAGGCGCCGATTGCACAGGCGTGATTGTTGCCGTTGGTGAAGGGGTTGACCCTGCCCGTATCGGTGAACGTGTTTTGGTGCGCACCATGATGCAAGACCCTGACAATGACAGCCGATATTTTTGTTGGACGCTGGGGTCAGAATGCGATGGCGGTTTTGCTCAATTCACATCTGTTCCCGCCAAAGAAGCCTTTGTCATTAACAGCGATTGGAGCGATGTTGAATTGGCATCCATCCCTTGCGCTTATTCAACGGCTGAAAATATGCTCCACCGTATTGGCCTTGGGGCAGAGCGGGTGTTGATCACGGGCGCGTCTGGCGGGGTTGGCTCGGCCGCTGTGCAATTGGCGAAATGCCGTGGGGCGGAAGTCATCGCCATGGCAGGGGCATCCAAAATTGATGCGATTAAGGCGATTGGCGCGGATCAAGTGATTGCTCGTGATGCTGATCTTCTGGAGGTCTTGGGGGCGGATGCGGTTGATGTTGTGGTTGATCTGGTGGGCGGCATCAACTGGCCGCAATTGCTGGATGTCATGCGGCGTGGCGGGCGGTATATCACCGCGGGCGCGATCGCGGGCCCGATCGTTGATCTTGATTTAAGGACGCTGTATCTGAAAGACCTGACGTTGAAAGGCAGCACATGGCAAGATGTTGAAGCCTTCACCAATTTGATTTCCTTAATTGAAAACAATCAAATTGCGCCGCTGATTGCCGCGACTTTCCCGTTGCATGAGATTGGCAAAGCACAAGAGATGTTTTTGGATAAAGGCTTTGTGGGTAAAATCGTCTTAACAATCCCTGAGGTTGAATAAAGGGCAATCTAGTAAAAAGATGGCCTAATAAAAAGCCAGCCTAGTAAAAGATGCCAATGATAAGGTGAAATAATCATCCCATGAAAATTACAGCAATTGATGTTCATGCCGTTCATTTGCCCTACGCTGGCGGGGTTTATCGCCTGTCCGGTGGGCGTGAATATCATGGGTTTGATGCCACGATCATCCGCATGGAAACCGATACAGGGCTGGAAGGCTGGGGGGAATCCACCCCCTTTGGCGCAAGTTATATCGCCGCCCATGCCAGCGGGGTCAGGTCAGCGTTGGATGAATTGGCGCCTGCAGTTTTGGGGATGGACCCGCGCTCAACCGACCGTGTGAATGATCGCATGGACGCGGTGATGAAAGGCCAGAACGCCGCCAAAACCGCTTTGGATGTCGCGCTTTGGGATATTATGGGCAAGGCTTTTGACCGACCGGTGGTGGAACTCTTGGGCGGCAGGGTGGATGGCCGTATCCCCGTGATTTCATCAATTGGTGGCGATACGCCGGAGGCGATGCGCGCGTCGGTTGCCGCCCATCGTGCGCAAGGGTTTAAAGGCCATTCGATTAAAATTGGCGCAAGCGAAGATGAAGGCGGGCCCAAATTAGACGCCGAACGGATCAAAGCTTGTCTTGCTGATCACGCCGAGGGCGAATGGTTTTTGGTTGATGCCAATGGCGGGCTTTCGGTTGAACATGGCTTGCGGATGCTCTCGCTCTTGCCCCAAGATTTGGATTTCGTCCTTGAAGCGCCTTGCGCCAGTTGGGCGGAGACCATGACCCTGCGCCAAAAAACCAATCGTCCGATTTTGCTGGATGAATTGATTGAAAATGACGATGATATTATCCACGCCATCCGGCATGATGTTGCCGATGGGATTGGCATTAAAATTTCCAAGCAAGGCGGGCTGACGGCAAGTCGCCGCCAACGTGATATTTGCCGCGCCGCTGGTTTGGTGATGAGCGTTCAGGATACCGTTGGATCAGACCTTGCCTTTGCCGCTATTTTGCATATGGCGCAATCTGTGCCGCGGCATTTGTTGCGTTGCGCCTTGGATACCCGTGCTATGGTCAGTTTAACAACCGCCCTGTTTGATGCGCCGATTGTTGATGGCGGCGTGATGGCGCCGCAAGACGCGGGGCTAGGCGTGACCCCGGATCGGGCGGTGTTGGGATCACCTGTCGCCAGCTATCGGTAACCAAGAAAGGAAGCGGTATGACGATTTATAATCTGGGTTCGATCAATATTGATCATATCTATACTTTGCCGCATTTGGTGCGGGCAGGGGAGACATTGGCGGCGACAGAAACACAATCGGCCTTGGGCGGCAAAGGGGCTAATCAATCGATTGCCATCGCTCGGGCGGGTGGTCAGGTGCGCCATGGCGGGATGATCAATCAAGGTGATGCCTCTTGGCTGGATCAGATGATTGACGCTGGCGTGGATACATCTTTTGTTGTTTTTGGTGATCTGCCCACGGGCCACGCTATTGTTGCGGTGGATGCGGCCTCGGCGGAAAATCAGATTATCCTAAGCCCATCCAGCAATGCCCATATCCCTGATCAATTAATTGAAAAACTGCTGGCCGATGCGACGGCTGAAGATTGGGCATTGGCGCAGAATGAAACCAATAAAACCGCGGATTTTCTGCAAGCCGCGAAATCAAAAGGCATGAAGATTTGTTACAGCGCCGCGCCGTTTATCGCTGATATTACCGCCGGGCTTTTGCCGCTGGTGGATCTGTTGATCGTCAATGAAGGCGAGCATCAGGATTTAAAAAACCATCTTGACGATGGTCATTATGGGGATGATTTTGGCCTTGATCATTTGATCATCACCAAAGGCGGCGATGGGGCGATTTATCAAGGCGTGGATGGAGAATTTGCGATGCCTGCCTATGCCGTTGAAGCGGTGGATACCACCGGCGCGGGGGATACGTATTTGGGCTATGTCTTGGCGGGGCTTGACCAAGGGATGGGGGTGAAAGCCGCCATGGAATTGGCCTCAAAAGCTGCCGCCATCCAAGTCACGCGATTAGGCGCTAGTGCCGCCATCCCCAGCAAAACAGAAGTTGAAAACACAGTATTTTAATAGAGAGACCATGACCACCAAACTGATCATTGATACAGACCCCGGCATTGATGATGCCATGGCCATTCATTATGCCTTCGCCCATCCCGATATTGAGGTGCTGGCGCTGACCACTGTTTTTGGCAATGTCTGGGTTGAACAAGCCACCCGCAATGCCCTTATCTTGGCGGAACAAGCCCATTACCCTTGCCTTGTGGCACAAGGCGCGGATAGGCCCATCACCATGACCCCGAATGATCCGTCGCATTATGTCCATGGCGATGAAGGCTTTGGCGATGTGCCCGCCATGACGCCAACAGGCCAGCCAGACCCGCGCCCTGCCCATGAAGTGATCGCTGAACTTTGTCGGCAATACCCTGGGGAGGTTGTGTTAGCGCCAGTGGGGCCCTTGACCAATATCGCAAGACTTCTCGATTATGACCCTGAAATCACATCTTATGTTAAAAAGCTGGTGATTATGGGCGGGGCTGTTTTTTGTAAGGGCAATGTCAGTGACTATGCTGAGGCGAATATCTGGAATGACCCCCACGCGGCGGATCAAGTTTTTGCCGCCGATTGGCCGATTGAATTGATCGGGCTGGACATCACCCAAAACATTAAATGTGATGCCAATGATTTTCAGGGGCTTGAAAACGCCGCGCCTGAAATTGGCGGCTTCCTTAATCGCATTTCAAAATTTTACATCAAATTTTACCATTCCATTATGGGTGAACACGTCTGTTTGATGCATGACCCCACCGCGATTGTCGCCATCACCAACCCTGAATTGATCGAATATCAAGCCGTACCGCTCCATGTCATTGGCGATGGTGAGGCGATTGGCCAAACCGCGCCATCAGATGATCAAACCCGCCGTCCTGTCAAGGTGGCGGTGAAGGCCGATGGCGCAAAAATTTGCAAGACATTTCTGGACATTTCCGCTGAAACAGACACAATAAAGAATAATCGTTTAAACGCTGGTTAATCCGCGTTGAATAAATATTTTTTGGGGATGAATGGTTGTTCAAATGAACGTCCAAACAGTTGATTATAAAGATAAAAATGCACGCTCCGCGCTAGCGACCTCGCTTCGTGAAACTGGTTTTGCGGTTTTGGTGAATCACCCCATTACCCCAAAACGAATCAATGAAGCCTATGATGATTGGGCGGATTTCTTTGCCAGTGATAGCAAGCAAGATTGGTTGTTTGATCCTGAACATCAGGATGGGTTTTTTCCGTTTAAATCTGAAAACGCCAAAGGCGCGTCGGAAAAAGATTTAAAAGAATTTTATCATGTTTATTCATGGGGGCGGGTGCCCGACAGTTTAAACACCATGACACGGGCGCTTTATGCTGATCTGGTGCAATTGGGTCAGGAATTGCTGTCATGGCTGGATGCTGAAATGCCGGCGGATTTGCAAGCCACGATGACGTCTTCATTGGCATCAATGATGGATGGCAGCGCCCAAAGCTTGTTCCGGATTTTGCATTACCCGCCGGTGATGGGTGACGCGCCTCAAAACGCGATCCGCGCCGCCGCCCATGAAGATATTAACTTGATCACGCTGTTATTGGCGGGGTCACGCCCCGGGCTTGAAGCCCAAGATACCGAAGGCAATTGGCATAGCGTCAGTTGTGACCCGGGCATGATCACCATCAATAATGGCGATATGTTATCACTGGCAACCGATGGGTATTACCCATCCACCACCCACCGTGTGGTGAATCCCGACGATGGCGAAGGGATTGCCAATGAATCGCGATATTCAATGCCGATGTTCTTGCATCCGCGGCCGGAAGCGCCGCTGAAGGAAGGGTTCACGGCGGATATGTTCCTGCAACAACGATTGCGGGAAATCGGACTAAAATAAAAAAATAATGGTTAAACGGAGATGATCATGACCAAATTTATCAAAATGCTGGCGGCGGGTATCGGCGCCATGGCGATGATGATCGGCGCTGCTGTCGCTGACATCAAGCCAGCGGTCGTCTATGACATGGGCGGCAAATTTGACAAATCATTCAACGAAGGTGTCTGGAATGGCGTGAAGAAATTCACCGAAGAAACAGGCATTGAAGTGATGGAATTTGAAGTCACCAACCCAAACCAGCGTGAACAGGCGATGCAGCGGATGGCTGAACGTGGCGCAACAATCGTGTTGGGTGTTGGCTTTGCTCAGGCGGACGCGATTGCAAAAGTCGCGGCTGAATATCCTGATGTTCAGTTCTCCATCATTGATGTGGGCTGGCTCGATGCGCCAAACCTGCGCCAATATGTGTTCAAAGAACATGAAGGTTCATACCTTGTCGGTGTTGCCGCGGCCATGGCCTCCCAGTCAGGCAAAGTCGGTTTTGTCGGCGGGATGGATATTCCATTGATCAGCAAATTTGCTTGCGGCTATGTCGGCGGTGTGAAGTCAGTTAATGCCAATGCCACTGTTTATCAGAACATGACCGGCACAACCCCATCAGCATGGAACGATCCAGCTAAAGGCGCGGAATTGACCAAGAGTCAGATTGACCGTGGCGCGGATGTTGTTTACCACGCCGCTGGCGGCACAGGCATGGGCGTGATCCAAGCGGCTGCCGATGCGGGTAAACTGGCGATTGGTGTGGATTCAAACCAGAACGGCATTGCCCCGGGTTCAGTGTTGACCTCAATGCTGAAGCGCGTTGACGTTGCGGCTTATGAAACCTTCATGGATGCCAAGAACGGCAATTTCTCTGCTGGTCTGCATACCCTTGGTGTTGCCGAAGGCGGTGTTGACTGGGCGCTTGATGATAACAACGCGTCATTGGTTTCTGCTGATATGAAAGCAGCGATTGAAAAGGCACGTGCGGATATTCTTTCAGGTAAAGTGACTGTTCATAACTTTGAAAGTGACAGCAACTGCCCATACTAAGCCAATCGGCTTTTCATTGGATCTGAAATGACCAAAACAACACAACATAACGCGAGAGGCGGCACCCCGCCTCCCGCGATTGCTTTATCTGGCATATCAAAAACATTTGGCGCGGTGCGTGCCAATGATGATATTGCCTTGACGGTTACCCCGGGGCATATCCACGGTATTGTGGGGGAAAATGGCGCGGGGAAATCGACACTGGTTTCTATTCTATATGGGTTTTATCAGGCGGATTCGGGCGATATTGCCATCAATGGCCAGAAGGTGCAGATCAAAAGCACAGCCGATGCCATTAAATTGGGGATCGGGATGGTGCATCAACATTTCATGCTGGTGCCGACATTCACGGTTTTGGAAAATATCATTCTTGGGCATGAACACCGCAAAGGCGGCAAATCCCTTGATGATGAGATCGCTCTAGCCCGCCAAGAGTTATCGAACCTCGCCCAACAATATGGGCTTGAGGTTGATTTTGACGCGCTGGTGGCTGATTTATCGGTGGGGTTGCAACAGCGGGTTGAAATTCTGAAAACGCTCTATCGTGGGGCGAATATCCTAATTTTGGATGAACCCACCGGGGTGTTAACGCCGCAAGAAACTGATCAATTGTTTGAAATTTTAGCCACCCTTCGCCAGCAAGGGGTGACGGTTCTGCTGATCACCCATAAATTGCGGGAGATCATGGCGATCACCGATGATGTTTCGGTGATGCGGGGCGGCAAGATGGTCGCGCATCTGACCACCGCCAAAACCTCCCCCGAAGAATTGGCTGAATTGATGGTGGGGCGGCAGGTGCTGATCAACGCTGATTTTCATGACGCGGAAAAAGGCGAAGTATGCTTGGTTGCCGATAACATCACGCTTACAGGTGATGGCGGCATCCCGCTTCTGCGCGGTATTAGTTTTGATTTGCGCGCGGGAGAAATTTTGGGGGTTGCTGGCGTTTCCGGCAATGGCCAGACCGAATTGCTGGAGGTGCTTTCAGGCATCACGCCGCCAACCAGTGGTGAAATCAATATCGGTGGTCAGGTCATTGGCGCGCATCAACCCGCCACCCCCAATGATGTTAAAAATCTTGGGCTGGCTCATGTTCCTGAAGATCGTCACGCCATGGGCATGGTCTTGCCGTTTTCAGCGGCGGAATCCGCTGTGCTGGGGTATGAACGCCAAGCGGCTTTGGGGGATTCCATTTGGTTTGGCCCTGATCTGTTGCAAAACCATTGTGCTGAATTGATGCAGGATTATGATATTCGTCCGGCTGACCCTGCCCTGAAATGCAATTTGTTTTCAGGCGGCAATCAACAGAAATTGGTCTTGGCGCGGGAAATGTCCGCCGCCCCGAAAATCTTATTGGTGGGGCAGCCCACACGAGGCGTGGATATTGGCGCGATTGAATTTATCTATCAGCGGCTGATCGCCATGCGGGATCAAGGCTGTGCCATCCTGTTGGTATCGGTTGAACTGGATGAAATCCTGACCCTTTCTGATCGGGTGATGGTGATGAATAACGGGGCGTCCATGGGAATTGTCGATAAAAAAGATGCTGATGCGCAATCCATTGGCTTGATGATGGCGGGGGTGGTCTGATGTCTTCAACCTTGCCACGTTGGATTGATGTGGGCGTGATGCCGCTGTTGAATATTCTGGCGGCCTTCATTGTCTCCGGCATTATTATTGCCATGATTGGTGAAAACCCCTTTACCGCGTTGGGGGTTATGCTCAAAGGCGCGTTTGTTTATAAGGGCGCTTTGGGATACACGCTGTTTTACACCACCAATTTCATTTTTACGGGATTGGCGGTGGCGGTGGCGTTTCATGCGACTTTGTTCAATATCGGCGGTGAAGGCCAAGCCATGATGGGGGGGCTGGGAATCGGTCTCTTGGTCTTGGCGTTAGATGCTGTCTTGCCGGCCTTTTTATTAATCCTTTTGGCCATTCCGGTCTCTGCTTTGATGGGCGCGGCCTGGGGGGCGGTGCCGGGGTATCTGCAAGCGAAACGCGGCAGTCATGTGGTGATCACCACCATCATGTTCAATTTTATCGCGTCATCCATCATGGTCTGGCTTCTGGCAGGGACGTTGATGCAGCCCGGGCAAATGGCACCGGAAACCCGCGATTTTGCCGAAGGCGTGGGGCTGTTAAAATTCCATGAGATTGCGGCCATGCTGGGGATTAAAGTCGCGCGTTCGCCTTTGAACCTCAGCTTTGTGATCGCGCTCGCCGCCGCCTTTGGGGTTTGGGTGTTGATCTGGCGGACACGTCTTGGTTATGTCATTCGCGCCACGGGGCATAGTGAAAAAGCCGCGATTTACGCCGGCCATTCCCCGCAACGGATTATCATCATCACCATGGCCATATCTGGCGGTTTGGCGGGGATGATGGCGCTTAATGAAATTTTGGGGGTTCAACATAAATTGATCCTCGATTTCACTTCAGGATTTGGTTTCACGGGCATCGCGGTGGCCTTGATGGGGCGTAATCATCCCGTGGGGATAATTTTTGCCAGCCTTTTGTTTGGCGCGCTGTATCAAGGCGGGGCGGAGCTTGATTTTGAATTTAAAACCATCACCCGTGAAATGGTCTTGATGATCCAAGGCTTGATCATTCTGTTTTCAGGGGCGTTGGTGTATATGTTTAACCCCATGGTGGAACGGCTTTATCACCGTGTCTTCACCCCGCAAAAAGGAACGGCGTGATGGAAGGGTTATGGCTGCAATTTTTGCTGACGATTGATGCCACGTTGCGGGTGGCGACACCGTTAATCCTTTGCGCCATGGCGGGGATATTTTCCGAACGTTCGGGCATTATCGACATTTCCCTTGAAGGCAAAATGTTGATGAGCGCCTTTGCCGCGGCTTCGGTGGCGGCGGTGACAGGCCAGCCGTGGTTGGCCTTGTTGGTGGCGATTGGGGTCTCGGTCTTCTTGAGCTTGATCCACGGGTTTGCTTGCATTACCCATCGCGGCAATCAGGTTGTCTCCGGTCTTGCGATTAATATTCTGGCCTCCGGCCTGACGGTAACATTGGGGATCGCGTTTTTTGCCCAAGGTGGGCAAACGCCGTTCTTAAAAGGAGATCAGCGGTTTTCACCCATCACCTTGCCTTTTGCCGATACATTGAGGGATATTCCCTTCCTTGGGCCAATTTACGCTGAGGTGATTTCTGGCCATAACATTATCGTTTGGATCGCGTTGCTGGCGGTGGTCGTGACATCATTGGTGATGATGCGAACACGGTTTGGCTTGCGCTTACGGGCGGTGGGTGAGAAGCCGGAGGCGGTGGATACCGCCGGTATCAGCGTTGTCTTGATGCGCTATCAGGCGGTGTTGATCGCCGGCGTTTTATGCGGCATCGCTGGCGCGTATTTGTCGATTGCCCATGGCGCGGGGTTTGTTCGTGAAATGACCGCGGGCAAAGGGTATATCGCATTGGCGGCGATGATCTTTGGCAATTGGCGGCCATTACAAGCGCTTTATGCGTGTTTGATGTTCGGGTTTTTAGACGCGGTGGCGGCGCGGGTGCAAGGGCTTGAATTGCCGCTAATCGGTGAGGTTTCCTCTGATTTGATCTTGGCCTTGCCCTATGTGCTGACGGTGATTTTCTTGGCGGGGTTCATTGGCCGCGCCACCCCGCCAGCGTCCATTGGAGTGCCTTATGTCAAAGAACGGTAATCATGATGCTTTGGCGCAAGCCGCCATGGCCGCTATGCCAAGGGCTTATGCCCCCTATAGCCAGTTTCAAGTCGGTGCCGCGATTTTGGATGAAAACGGCATTATCCATACTGGCGTGAATGTTGAAAACGCTGCCTACCCCCAAGGGTCTTGCGCCGAAGCCGGAGCGATCGCGGCGATGGTGATGGCGGGCGGCAAAGCCATCCAAGCGATTGCTGTTTCTGGGCGAGGCGACCAGCTCTGCACCCCTTGTGGGGGATGCCGCCAACGCATCAGGGAATTTGCCACCGCCCATACGCCTGTGGTGATTTGTGGCGAAGATACAATTAAGGCTGAATTTACTTTGGGCGATTTGCTGCCCCATAATTTTGGCCCTGATAATTTGGGCTAAAATCATCGGCGTTAAGCGGTCTTGATCAGGTGTTGTAAATCCGGTCGCCCGCATCCCCCAACCCGGGCAAGATATAGCAATTCTCATTCAACTCGCGGTCCAATGCCGCGGTGATAATATCAATATCAGGGTGCTGTTCATGGAAAGCCGCGATGCCTTCAGGGGCGGAAACAAGGGCGATAAACACAATATCCTGAACCCCATGTGATTTCAGTTGATCGGCCGCCATGATCGCTGACCCGCCAGTGGCCAGCATCGGATCAATCAACACGGTTTGCCGCTTTGCCATCGCAGGAGGCAGTTTTTCATAATAGGCGCGGGCTTGATGGGTTTGAGGGTCACGTTCCATCCCCAAATGCCCCACCGCCGCTTCTGGCATGATGTTGAGCAAAGCATCGGTCAGGCCATTGCCTGCTCTCAAGATTGAAACCAAACAGGGTTGATGTTCCGCCAGCACCGCGCCATCGGTTTCTTCCAACGGGGTCATGACGCGGCAAGCATCGGTTTTGATATGGCGAAAGGCATCGGCGCTCATCAGCGCGGCGATTTCATGCAGAGCCTGTCTAAATTGCTGCGGCGGAGTTGCCTGATCGCGAAGAATGGTCATTTTCACATTGATCAACGGGTGATCAAGGACAGTCACATTTGCCATATCAATACCTCAATTTTCTTCAGTTTAAGGCTTTGTTCATAAGGGATCAATCACCTTGACCTCGGGTCGCGTTTCCCCCCAAGATGCCCTTTAACATCAAGGCCAAAAATTAAGGATACGCCATGACCAATTCGCCCAAACCATTTTTAGGCAAGCCGGTTGATTACACGCCCGCGCCCTATCCGAAGGCCTTGTCCCTTTCCGGCACTCATATTGATTTGCACCCGCTCAACCGTGATCACGCGCCATCGTTGCAACGGTATTTTGATGAAAGCGAACAGGACGCGATTTGGGATTATCTGCCTTATGGGCCGTTTGCTTCTGCCCAAGATTACGGCGATTGGATTGATGAAAATACCGCTGTGGGTGATCCGCATTTCTTTGCGGTGATTGATAAATCCACCAATGATGCCATCGGGGTTGCCAGTTACTTGCGGATCAATCCAAAGGAAGGGTCAATCGAGGTGGGGCATATCAATTTCTCGCCAGCAATGCAGGGTACAATTGCCGCCACCGAAACCATGTTCTTGATGATGCAATGGGCGTTTGAGAATGGCTATCGCCGCTATGAATGGAAATGCAACGCGCTCAATTTAAAATCCCGCGCCGCCGCCCAAAGATTAGGTTTTTCTTATGAAGGCATTTTCCGGCAAGCCAGTATCGCCAAAGGCCGCAATCGCGACACGGCGTGGTTCGGCATTATTGATCAAGAATGGCCACAACTGAAAGCGGCGTTTCAGACCTGGCTTAACCCTGATAATTTTGATGATGCGGGACAACAGAAACAGCGTCTTTCTGCCTTAACCGCCCCTGTTCGGGTGATGAGTGATCCTGATCTTTAACCTTCAGCCGTCATCATCGGGATGTAATCACGGACAAATTGTTCTTGGTCTTCGGTTTGGATACAGCCTTCGCGTTGCTGGCGGATCATGGTGATGGCGTCATCAGGGGCAATGCCATAATGGATCAACATGACGGCGGCTGTTTTGCCCGCGCGACCTGTTCCGCCACGGCAGTGCACCAAAATATGCTGGCCTTGATCAAGGCGGGATTTAACCGCCGCCATCGCCGCCATAAACTCTTCAAGAAGGTCAGCCTCCGGCGTGGAATAATTCACTACCGGCACTTGCAACCAATCCATCCCAAGGCCTTTGATCCGCTGGGGCATCGCCGCCACGCCCAACCGTTCCAGCTCATCATCAGGGGTCAGGGCAATCACCTGATCCACCCCAAGGTCAGACAAGGTTTGAAGATGGCGCGATTGCCGTTCTTCTGAAGTGCCGTTGTCTTTGCAATACCCCGGGCATGATGAAATCGTAAGCACCCCCGAAGGCGGGTTGGATGCCATGCTGAGATCAAGGGTGGTGTAAGAAAGACCGTCGTTAAATTGAGTTGCCATGGGATAAATCATCAAAAAAATAAGGGTTAGACCACGCCATTCCGCCAGCGCGATCCATAATGGTGACGCGGAAATAAGGCGATTTCAACCCCGCCATATCAAATTCAGCATAGGTGATGTTGGGGCCTGTTTTATGCAGAGCCAAATGACCTTGCGCGCTGACAATAATACTTTCCGCCGCGCTGCAATCAACGATCAGCGTGTCATCTTCCAGCGCCATGAAATTGATCACCGGCCCTGTGGTGGAATAATGCCGGCCGGTTTTGAGGGCGGCAATAATCGCCTCCGGTGTCAGGTCATCCGCCGCCACCATGACCCAGCCGCCACCATGATCAAGGGGCTGAAAATGGCTGTCATCCGTGGCGGTGAAACTTAACCGATGGCCATCATTCAACAGTGTATCGGCAATCGCGATGCCAGACCCGCGGTTGGATGAAATCGCACAAGAATGGTTATAGACTTCAACCCCATGGGCATGGGCAACACTGCGGGCTTCTTCGGTGGTCATGCTGTACCATTCGGGATGGGCGATGGTGACATACGCCCCGGCATCAATCGCCCGTTGCACCAATTGGGGCCCTGTTTCTTGTTCATCAGCAGGGGCGAAATCCACGGGCAGACCATTGGCGACAATATGCCAAAGCCCATCTTGATCATAGGTTTTGCCAAGGCAATGAATTTCAGCCGAGGGGATGGTGATAAATCCATCACGGTTGAGGTCTTCGGTATCCAGCACGGTATCGGCAGAAAACCAAGTTTTTTTCCAAAGATGGTCGGAAATGCAGGTGAAGTCATATCCAAGGCTGGCATAGGCCTCAACAACAGCGGCGGGGCTGGTCATGCCATCGGAATGGTTCGAATGACCATGAAGATTGCCGCGGAAAAATTGCTGAGCCTGATCAAAAGGAGGCAGAAGCATGGGGTGTTCCTCTTTATTAACCATCACCACAAATCTATCGCCGTGATGTTAAAGTTTTATGAAAAAACCATGGGCGTGATGGCGGCTTTCGTCAAGCGTTCTGACCCGCAACATAGCCTGATGACCATGCCCATTGGAAGTTATACCCCCCTAGATGACCCGTCACATCAACCACTTCACCGATAAAATACAGCCCTTGATGCAAGCGACTTTCCATTGTTTTGGATGAAATCTCATTGGGGTCAACGCCGCCTAATGTCACTTCAGCGGTGCGGTACCCTTCGGTGCCTGATGGCGTGATTTGCCAGTTTTCGACACGTTCGGACAAGGCATCAATCTGGCGGTCGGCGGTTTCCGCCAATGTTGTGGTGATGGCCATTTCATCGGTAATTTTTTGCGCCAGCCGTTTGGGCAGGATCTTGGCCATGGCGTTGGCGCAATCTTGTTTTGGGTTGGTCTTCTTGGCGGTTTTCAATGCTGTTGATAAATCGCCCGATTGGTGAAGGTTCACGGCAATCGCCTCACCCTCTTGCCAATAGGATGACACTTGCAAAATTGAAGGCCCGCTCAATCCTCGATGGGTGAAGAGCAAGCCTTCGCTGAAGCCAGTATCATTGGCGGCGACCCTAGCGTCCACCGAAACCCCCGCCAGATCACGGCAATGATCCAAGAGATCATCATCAAAAGTCAGCGGCACCAACCCCGCCCGTGTGGGGATGATCCGGTGGCCGAATTGCTTGGCGATGTCATATCCAAAACTGCTGGCACCAATTTTGGGAATGGAAAGCCCGCCGGTGGCGATAATTAAGGACGCGGCATGAACATCCCCTTGGTCTGAGATGACCGTCCAACCATGGGCTGATTTTTCGATGGATGTAACCGTAGTGCCTAAGGCCAGATCAACGCCAGCATCCTGACATTCTGTGGTCAACATGGCGATAATATCTTTGGCGGAATGATCGCAAAACAGCTGCCCCAATTTCTTTTCGTGATAGGCGATGCCATGGCGTTCCACCAAATCAATGAAGTCATATTGGGTGTATTGCGCCAAAGCGGATTTGCAGAAATGCGGATTGCTGGACAGAAAATTTTCAGGGCTGGTGAAGATATTGGTGAAATTGCATCGCCCGCCGCCTGAAATTCTGATCTTCTCACCGGGGGATTGACGGTGATCCGCCAGCCAGACCGAACGCCCACGCTGACCCGCAACGGCCGCCGCCATCATGCCCGCCGCGCCCGCGCCAATGATGGCAATATCAACATTAATCTCTGGCTGTGATGTCATAACCACCCTTTAAAATAAAATACCCGCTTGCGCTATAGTAATGACAGTTTAATTTATATATCAGGATTTATGATGATTGTGTCATATCACAACCTGTTGGAGTCTTAAATGTCCGTTGCATTTAGAAATTTGGGGCTGGATGGCCCGCTTGTGCATCCCATTGGGATTGGCGCCATGTCATTTTCAGATTTCTATGGGGCGACCAACGAAGCCGAAAGCCACGCGATTTTATCCGCCGCTATTGATATGGGGGTGAACCATCTGGATACCGCCAATATTTACGGCATGGGGCAATCGGAAACAGTGATTGGCAGTTTCCTGAAAAAGCAGGGGGCGCGGGCGCAAGATTTCTTCACCATCGCCAGCAAAGGCGGCATTGATCGCACCAGCACCGAACGGCCTTTTAATAATGATGCTGATTACCTTAAAGCGGAATTAGACGCCAGCTTGACCCGTTTAGGGGTGGAGGCGATTGACCTTTATTACATCCACCGCCGTGACCAATCCGTGCCGCTAGAAGATTTGATCGACACTTTATCAGGGATGATCAAGGCGGGTAAAATCAAGGCCTTCGGGTTTTCAGAAATCGCCCCCACCACGTTAAGGGCGGCGGCGGCATTGCATCCGGTGGCGGCGTTGCAATCCGAATATTCACTATCCACCCGCGGGGTTGAATTGGGCAATATGCAAGCCACCGAAGAGCTGGGCATAGCGATGGTGGCGTTTTCTCCCGTGGGGCGGGGGCTTTTGACCGATAAGCCGCATACCGCAGATTTGATTGAACAGATGCCGTTTTTAAAGATTAACCCGCGCTTTAATGAGCCGAATTTATCCGCCAATATTGACGCGACAAAACCGTTTCGCGCCTTGGCGGCGGATATGGGCATGGCGGCATCGACCTTGGCCTGCGCGTGGTTATTGCATCAGGCGGATCATGTCTTGCCCATCCCCGGGACGCGTTCAGTTGTGCATTTCAAAGAATTGGTTCGGTCGGCTGAGATTAAACTCACGCCCGCGGATTTGGCGGAAATTGATGCCATCTTGCCGCCGGGTTGGGCCTTTGGCGATCGTTATTCCAGCGGTCAGTGGAATGGTGTTGAACGGTATTGTTAGGGTAGGCGATCATTCAGAATAAGCCTTCAGTTTAAAGCGAGACGGTAGTATGGCAGCGCAAAATCCAGTCAAAATGACAAGTTCAGACCAAGCCAATTTGCCCGCGTCTTTTTTGGCGATGGCGGCGCAATATCCTGATCAGGATTTATTGGCATCCAAGCGTGATGGCGCGTGGCAGAAAATGACCTATGGTGAGGTTGCCCATCAAGTGCGGCAATTGGCGGGGGCTTTGATCAGCCTAGGCATCACCGCTGGCGATAAAGTTTTTATCGCCGCTGAAAACAGGCCCGAATGGGCGATTGCTGATCTGGCGGTTATGGCGATTGGCGCGATCGCCGTGCCTTCTTTTATCACCAATACCGAAGATGATTTCACCTATATCATGGATCATTCGGAATCGGTGCTGGCCATCACCTCCGGTGGTGGGGTGGCGCAATCTGTTCTCAATGCCGCTGGGGCAGCGGGGCTGAAGCGGGTGATTGTCATGGAACCAGAAGGGTTAAACCCTGCCGCTAAGACCACCATGCTGAACTGGCAAGATGAATTGGCCAAGGTTGAGACCCCGCCTCTGTTGGATGATCACCTTGCCAAGATTGCCCCTCAGGATACCTGCTGTTTTATCTACACTTCGGGCACGGGCGGGCGGCCGAAAGGGGTGATGCTGACCCATCAATCCATCCAAGCCAATATAAACGCGGCGGTTGAATTGCTGGCTGAAGGTGGGGTGGCTGAAGGCCAGCGGTTTTTATCGCTTCTGCCTCTATCACATTCCTATGAACATACCGCTGGGCTGCACCTGCCGTTTCAGACCAGATCAGAGGTTTGGTATTGCGAAAGCGCGGAACAAATCGCCAATAATCTGGCCGAAGCTTCACCAACACTCATGACGGCTGTTCCCCGTCTTTATGAAGTCTTGCATGATCGCATCACCCGTGGGGTCAAAGCCAAGGGCGGGGTTTCTGAAAAGCTGTTTAACGCGGCGGTGGCCATTGGCCTTAAACAAATGCACGGCCAGCGGTTGAGCATGGGGGAGGCGATGTTAAACCCTCTCTTGGATCGTCTTGTGCGGAAAAAAGTTCGGTCGCGTCTGGGCGGCAGGCTTCAATATTTTGTTTCCGGCGGGGCGGCGTTAAACCCTGATATTGGCGGGTTCTTCATGGCGCTTGGGGTCAATATTTTGCAAGGCTATGGCCAGACCGAAGCCTCGCCTTTAATCTCCGCCAATCGCCCGGGGAAAATCAAAATTGAAACCGTGGGCCCGGCCGTTGACGGCGTTGAGGTGAAAATTTCAGATGAAGGGGAAATTCTTACCCGCGGCGATATGCTGATGAAAGGCTATTGGAAAGACGAGGCGGCCACCAAGCAGACCATTATCGATGGCTGGCTTTATACCGGTGATTTGGGTGAGATTGATGGCGACGGCTACATCACCATTACCGGCCGTAAGAAAGATATTATCGTTAATTCAGGCGGTGATAATATCGCCCCCAGCCGTGTTGAAGGCATCTTGACGATTGAACCTGAAATCGAACAGGCGATGGTGGATGGTGATAAAAAACCATGGCTGGCGGCGGTGATTGTGCCTGCCCCTGATTTGGTCAAATCAAACGCCCCCGCCGATGTGGAAAAAGCAGTTTCTGATGCGCTAAGCCGTGCCAATAAACGGTTGTCCAAATTAGAACAGGTTCGGCGGTTTATTATCGCTGATGAAGCTTTCACCACCGCCAATGGCCAGATGACGGCGACATTAAAGAACCGCCGTCATGTCGTCCGGCAGGTCTATGGCGAACGTCTGGACGCGCTTTATCCGAAAAAATCTTAAAACGGATAAACCTTTACCCTCTAGACAAAGCGTTGTTTTTGCTCGCCTAAACCTTCCACCCCAAGGGTGATGACATCACCTTTTTGCACCCAACGTTGCGGTTTTTGCCCCATGCCGACGCCTTCTGGCGTGCCGGTGGCGATCACATCCCCCACCCGCAAAGTCATATGACGCGACATATAAGCGATGATATGGGCGGTGGAAAAAATCATATCATCAGTGTTGGAATTCTGTTGTATCTCACCGTTTATGGCGCACCACAGGTTTAGGTTTTGGGGGTCTTTAATCTCATCCGGCGTGACAATCCATGGCCCCACTGGACCAAAGCCAGGGGCGGATTTGCCTTTCACCCATTGCCCCCCTGTCTCCAATTGGAAAGCACGTTCCGACACATCATTGATGGTGCAATACCCCGCGACATAATCAAGGGCGTTGGCTTCATCGACATGGCTTGCTGTTTTGCCAATCACGACCCCCAATTCCACTTCCCAATCAACTTTTTCAGCGCCCATGGGGATGGCAATATCATCATTTGGGGCGGCTAGAGCGGAGGTTGCTTTGGAAAATAAAATCGGCTCATCAGGGCGCGCCATGCCTGTTTCATCAGCGTGGCGAGCGTAATTAAGACCAACACAATGAAAATTAGGCACATCGCTCAACGGGCATCCGATCCGGCTATCCGCTGGCAGGATGGGAAGGCTGTTAAGATCAATGGCTTTTAATTTATCCAGCTCGCCCAACTCCATATGGCATGGGGTCAGGTCTTGGATATGGCCGGAAAGATCACGATACTGGCCGTCAGCATCAAGCGCGGCTGGTTTTTCTTGGCCGAAAGCGCCTAATCGTAAAAGTTTCATGCGGGCCTCCCTTTATGAATATGTGTTGATTTTGCCGTTACTTATACTGGCAAATTGCGCCAAGAGGTTCAACCATCGCGCGATGATTACCCCGGGATTACCCTGAAATTACTCCGGAATTATCCTGGTATTTTTGCGCCATCCCAAGCCCATTGATGGCCGCTGTGGTCTTGCCCCGCATCATTGATCAGTTTCAATAAATAGCCCGCGGATTCCTCAGGGGTGAAAACATCATGCTTGACCATGCCGCGGAACGGCGCTGAAAGATCAGTGGCAACCGTCCCGGGATGAAGCCCCATGACAATCGCATCAGGGGATTTTAACGCCATTTCCAAAGCAAGATTGCGGATGATCATATTCAGCCCTGCCTTAGCGGCGCGGTAACTATGCCAGCCGCCAACCCGATTATCAGCAATACTGCCAACACGGGCGGAAAGCACGGCATAGACCGATTTGCCATCCCGCCGCATCAAAGGCAGGAAATGCTTAGCCGCCATCACCGGCGCGATGCAATTGGCTTGGTAAGATGCCATCATATTTTGCGGGTCAAGATGCCGCCATGTCTTTTCAGGGGTGATGTTTTTTTCTGTGTGATGCAGCATTCCCGTGGCGTTGATCACCAAATCCAACGCCCCGTCTTGGGCAATGTTTTCGGCGGCATTTGCGATGCTGGCCTCATCATCAAGGTCGATGAATAGATGCCCATCAAGGGGACGGCGGGACAGCCGATAGACATGACCGATATGATGAGGAGATTGCGATAAAAGATCGGCAAAAGCCTGACCAAGGCCGCCGCTTGCGCCAATAATCGCCACCCGCATATGGGGCTGAAATGAATCAAGATTAACCATGGGTCTAATATGGGCGGCAACGGGGCAATGAAAAGACCGAACGGGTGCCTTTACCCCATCACAACCATGTTTTTAACGTCTCCAGCGTATCGGCTTCATCCGCGGGTTTATCCCAGCGGATATGGGCAAAGCGCGGAAACCGCATGGCGATGCCTGATTTATGGCGGCTTGATAAAGCGATGGAATCAAACGCCACTTCCACCACCATGGTCTGTTTTAATTCGCGGACAGGGCCAAATTTATTGGTGGTGTTGGCGCGGACAAATTGATCCAGTTTCTTCATTTCAGCGTCGGTAAATCCGGAATAGGCTTTGCCCACAGGCACCAATCGCCGACCGTCGCCATCATCCATCCACGCCCCAAAAGTATAGTCAGAATAAAAAGACGACCGCTTGCCATGGCCACGTTGGGCATACATTAAGACCAGATCAGCGGTTAAAGGATCACGTTTCCATTTAAACCACAGGCCTTTGATGCGGCCATGCTGATAGCTTGACCCCCGCGCTTTCAGCATAATGCCTTCGATCAAATTGCCGTCATTGAGGTGACCTTCGCGGCATTGTTCACGCCATTGTTGCAGGTCTTCGGCGGTGTTGAATTCCAATTCCGGTGAGACATCCATTAAAGGCTGTTGCCACGCGGTGACGGTTTCAAGCAAACGTTGGCGGCGGGTTTCAATCGGCAAGGGGCGCAAGTCTTCATCGCCATCCATCAGCATATCATAAAACCGTAAAAAGACGGGGCGTTCAGCGATTAACTTCGCCCCTGCTTTTTTGCGGTTCAGCCGTTGTTGCAGATGCTGAAACGGTTCAACCGCATCAGGTGTCCCCGCCAGCAATTCACCATCCAACACGCCGTGCCAGCCCCATTCTTCCACCAATTCCGGAAAAGCCGCGTTGATGACATCGCCGGAACGTGAAAACAAGCGCACGCCATCTTCCGCTGAGGCCAATTGCACCCGCGCCCCATCCCATTTCCATTCCGCCAGAAAATCTTTGGGGTTGATGCTGTCTGTGTGGTCATCATCAATCGGATGCGCCAGCATCAATGGCCTGAAGACCGCCCGCCCTTGGGCAGACGGTTTTGTGCCACGGCCATCAAGCCAGTCGAATAAATCATCGTAAGGCGGCGTCAGCAATGGCCATATTTCTTCAATATCTTCAACGGGTTGGTTATACGTTTCCGCCAAAGCCAGCCGCACCATGCGGGCAGAAACCCCAACCCGCATCCCGCCGGTGATCAGTTTCAACAGCCCCCATCGGCCCGTGACATCCAATTCATCCAGCCATGATTTGATCATCCCTTCAGCGTCATCAAGTTTCGCGTGTTGAAGGCTGGTGACAATATCATGCAAAGCAGGGCCGTTATAATTCTGCTGGCGATGCGCATCCCCCTGAGGCCAGATCAGCGCCACGGTTTCCGCCAGATCACCAACAAAATCATAGCTTTGGGCGAATAGCTCTTCATCCATTAATCCGGTGGCCAGTCGCCTGACCATGCTGGATTTCACCCGCCCCAGATCAAGGTCAGCGTTCAACGCCGCCACCCCCCAACCGCGGTCTTCACGGGGGGCGGACTCCAGCCAAGCCCCTAAATGTGTTAATTTCGCGTTGCGCTGGGGGGCGAATAAAAGACGTTCCAGTAAATCAGCAAAAGCTTTCATTCGGCGTCATCCTCATAACCCACCAATGATAACGCCCGGGCTTTAATGCCTTTTAACCCCAAGGCGCGGATCAAGGCATCTTCCCGCCCATGGGTAACCCAAACCTCCCCGGGGTTAATTTCATCAATCGTGGCTAATAGATCATGCCAATCGGCGTGGTCAGAAAGAATGATCGGCATTTCCACACCCGATTGCTTGGCGCGTTGCCGAATTTGCATCCAGCCCGATGCCATCACCACCAATGGGTCAGGCAGGCGGCGCGCCCATTTATCGGCAATGGCAGAAGGCGGGGCGATGACAATTTCCCCCGCCAGATCAGCCCGCGGCTTGCCTTTTTCGCCAGCGGTGGCAGGGCGTAAATCCCCTAAATCAACGCCTAAATCTTGGTAAAGCTGACAAAGTTTTTGTTGCGCGCCATGAAGATAAATCGGCCGCTGATGACCATGCTGGCGCAACAGCGCGATCAAGCGTTGCGCCTTGCCCAATGAATACGCGCCAATGACATGGCAACGGTCAGGAAAAACAGCAAGGGAATGGATCAGTTTTTTCACCTCACCATCAGGGTCAGGATGGCTGAAGACGGGCAGGGCAAAGGTCGCCTCGGTGACAAACACATCACAAGGGATGGGTTTAAACGGCGCGCAGGTAGGGTCTTGTTTGCGTTTATAATCACCGGAGACCACAACACGTTTGCCATCGTGATCAATGACGATTTGAGCCGAACCCAAAACATGACCAGCAGGTTCCATGCGGATGGTCACATCCCCCATATCAAGGCTTTCGCCATATCGCAGGGGGGTTCGTTTTTGGCAGAAATTTTCACCATAACGGGCGGCCATAATCGCCAAGGTTTCCGGTGTGGCGATCACTTCACCATGGCCGGGGCGGGCGTGATCAGCGTGACCATGGGTGACCACCACCCGATCGCTGGCGCGCAAAGCATCAATCACAAATCGGCTGTTGGGGTGGCGCGATTTAACGGTTAAGCCCGCTTGTTCCGGTCTGATCCATGATGATACCGCCACGCCAATCCCTTTCCGTGATTACTCTTTTACCCCAAACAGTTTCTTGAATTCATTAGGGTCAATTTTAGACAGGTCTTCGCGCATTTCACGACCAACCTTCATGCCGCGTTCCACCGCGGGGCGGTTGATCATTTTCTGCCGCCATGCCGCGACATGAGGATAATCATCAATATTCACCCCTTGGCGTTCATAGGTGCGTGACCATGGGAAAATCGCCATATCAGCAATGGTGTAATCATCACCAGCCACCCATTCGGTTTTTTCAAGGCGGCGATCCAACACGCCATAAAGACGGTTGGCTTCGGCTGAATATCGTTTCTTGCCATATTCAACATCTTCAGGAGCGTAGAAATTAAAGTGATGGGCTTGCCCCAGCATAGGGCCAAAACCGCCCATCTGCCACATCAGCCATTCCATGACGGCAACGCGCCCCGGGCCATCTTTTGGCATAAATTGGCCTGTCTTTTCCGCCAAATAGACCAGAATAGCCCCTGATTCAAAAACCGATTGCGGTGATGCGCCGGTGTCGTGATCAATAATCGCGGGCATTCGGTTGTTGGGGCTAAAGGCTAAAAATTCAGGTTCAAACTGTTCGCCTTTGCCAATATTGACAGGCTTGATGGTGTAATCCAGCCCCATTTCTTCAAGGGCAATGGTGACTTTATGGCCATTCGGGGTTGGCCAGTAATAAACGTCGATCATGGTTGGTGGTCTTTCTTCGGGTTATTGAATTCAGGCGAATAGGGGGGTGTTGTTTTCATCCCATGGTCTATATGTAAGATATAATTTTAAAATGTCGATAACCTCAATTCATCTTCATGATTTAATCTTCATTGTCTTTATGAAACTGAACAAGTTTAAAATAGGGATTTGAACACAAGATGATGCCTCTTTTTGATTGGACATCCCCCCTGCCGCCATCGCTCAAACAATGGTTTGACGATAAGGACTGGCATTTGCATGACCATCAGATTGAAATGATCCAGCATGGCCATGAAGGCCGCTCCACCTTGTTGGTCGCCCCCACGGGCACAGGCAAAACCTTGGCTGGATTCTTGCCTAGTTTAATTGATCTTGATGATCAATTGTCCGAAGGCTTGCATACGCTTTATATCTCCCCCCTTAAGGCCTTGGCGGTGGATATTGAGCGCAATTTAACCGCCCCCCTCGCCGCCATGAAAAACGGGATCAAAGCCGAAACCCGCACAGGGGATACGCCGCAAGCCAAACGCCAACGACAACGTGAAAACCCGCCGCATATCTTGATGACCACCCCTGAATCCCTTGAATTGATGCTGACATGGTCGGATGCGGGGGATGTTTTTGCGGGGGTGAAATGCGTGATCTTGGATGAAATCCACGCCCTTGCGGGCAATAAGCGGGGGGATTTGCTGGCGCTATCCTTGGCACGGTTGCGGAAATTAGCCCCCAATGCCCGTATGGTGGGGCTGTCGGCGACCATCGCCAATCCCGACCGCCTTAAGGGCTGGCTTGATCCTGAGCCTGATCGCGTCGCCATTGTCCGCGCCCAAAAATCAACATCGCCTGATATTAACGTGTTGATGAAGTCAGGCGAATTGCCTTGGGCGGGTCATTCGGCGGCTTACGCGGTGGACGATATTTATCAGATGATCAAAGACCATCAAACCACGCTGGTTTTTGTCAACACAAGGGCGCAGGCGGAAATCCTGTTCCAAAGCCTCTGGCGAATGAATGATGATAACTTGCCGATTGGCCTGCACCATGGCTCTTTGTCGGTGGAACAACGCCGCCGTGTTGAAGCGCATATGGCAAAAGGCAGTTTGCGGTCAGTGGTGGCGACATCTTCTTTGGATTTGGGGATTGATTGGGCGGATATTGATTTGGTTGTGCAAGTGGGCGCGCCCAAAGGCACCGCTCGATTATTGCAGCGCATTGGCCGTTCAGGGCATCGTTATGACCTGACATCAAAAGCCATGTTGGTGCCGGCCAATCGCTTTGAAGTGTTTGAATGTATGGCGGCGGTGGCGGATATTGAAAAAGGGGTGTTGGATGACCCTGATGATCACCCCGGGGCGTTGGATGTTCTGGCGCAACATATTGTCGGCATGGCCATTGGTGATCCGTTTCATCCCGACGATCTTTATCAGGAAATTTGCACCGCCTATCCGTATCGCCACCTCAGCCGTCAGGATTTTGACGATACGCTGGATTTTGTCACCACCGGCGGGTACGCGCTGAAAGCTTATGAACGGTTTCATAAATTGGTGCCGGGGAAAGATGGTCTTTATCGCATTGCCCACCGCAGTATCGCCCTGCAATGGCGGCTCAACGCCGGTACGATTGTGGAAACCCATACCCTGACGGTGCGGATGCGGGGCAGTGGCAAATTGGGCAAGATCGAAGAATATTTCGTCCAATCTCTGACCCCCGGCGATACGTTTATTTTTGCCGGGCGCATCTTGGCGTTTTTAGGGGTGAAAGCCTCAGTGGTGGAGGTTGCCCCCACCAGTGCTGCTGAACCCAAGGTTCCGGCCTACGCGGGCGGGCGTTTGCCCTTGACCACCAATCTGGCCGAACGCATCCGGCAGATGATCGCCGATCAATCCAGCTGGTCTCTTTATCCTGATGGGGTGCGGCAATGGCTGTCGATCCAAGAATGGAAATCAAGCCTGCCCGGGGTTGATCAACTGCTGGTGGAAACCTTCCCCCGGGGCAAAAAGCAATTCTGTGTTGTCTATGGATTTGAAGGCCGCAATGCCCATCAGACACTGGGGATGCTGTTAACCCGCCGCATGGAACGCCAAGGGCTTAAGCCGATTGGTTTTGTCGCCACTGATTATGCCTTGGCGATTTGGTCTTTGCATCCTGTCGAAACACCGGAAGACTTGCTTTCGCCAGATATGCTGGGGGATGATTTAGAAGAATGGATGCAGGAAAGCGCCATGATGAAACGGTCGTTCCGAACCGTTGCCACCATCGCGGGCTTGCTGGAAAAACGCCACCCCGGGGCGGAAAAAACAGGCCGCCAGATGACGGTTAATTCAGACCTGATTTATGATGTTTTGTTAAGGCATCAGCCTGACCATATTTTAATCCGCGCCACCCGCGATGATGCCGCCAGAGGATTGACCGATATTCGCCGCCTTGCGGATTTGCTGGCGCGGTTTGATGGCCGCATTGATTTCCGTCAATTGGATCGTGTCTCGCCCATGGCCATGCCCTTGATGCTTGAAGTGGGGCGTGAGGTGGTGACGGCTTCCGCGGTGGAAGATGGCCTCGCCGAATTGGAAGCAGAATTGATTGATGAAGCCATGGATGGGATTGACTTTTCAACGCCGATACAGGCAAATCTGGCGCTATGAAAACACAGCGTCAATCTTCGTGCACCGTCATGATCAATGGTCAGGATGTCACCCTGAACAGTGATGGCACGGCTTTATTTGATGGCGGCCGGGTGATGGTGGTCTCAGACCTTCATTTGGAAAAGGGCAGGGCTTTATCGAAAACGACGCCCATGCCGCTTTATGATACCGATGCCACGCTCGATGCTTTGGACGCCGCGATCAAAAGAGACCAGCCGCAACAGCTGATTTGCCTTGGCGATAGTTTTCATCGGGCGGAACTGGCGGCATCATTGGCACGGCCTTATCAAGATCGTATCCAAGACATGATGGCGGGTCTTAATGTTATTTGGATCACGGGCAATCACGACCCGTTCTTGCCATCTTTTCTGCCCGGGGTGGCGAAAGAAGACCATCAAACCCCATCCATTTGGTTTCGTCATATTGCCGAAGACCATATCCAAGGCGGGGAAGTCTCCGGTCATTTTCATCCGAAAGTCAGGATCAAAACCCGCGCAAGGCGGATTTCCGGCAAATGTTTTGTCCATAACGGGGCGCGGTTGATCATGCCGTCTTTTGGGGCATATACAGGCGGGTTGTCTGTTTTTGACCCCGCGATTAAGCAATTTTTCCCAAAAGGCGGAGAAATAATTTTCTGTCATGCTTGTCAGGTCTATCGTTACCCCTATTCTCAAGTCATCACAACATGATGAGAGATGATTATGGCAACAGCACTTGTCTGGCTTCACCAAGATTTGCGGATTGGCGATCACCCCGCGCTTGACGCGGCGATCAACGCGGCGGCGGCCTCTGGCGGGGCGGTGATCCCGATTTATATCCTTGATGATCAAGCCGCTGGCCGCTGGAAAATGGGCGGCGCCAGCCGATGGTGGCTGCACCACAGCCTGACCGATCTTCAGCACGGGTTGGAACGATTGGGGGCAGGGCTTGTGATCCGTAAAGGCGATGCCGAGGCGATCATCCCGCAATTAATCGCGGAAACAGGGGCAACACAAATTTTTACCAGCCGCCGTGGTGAGCCTTGGTCAAAACAGCAATTAAGCCAGATTGCCAATACCCTCAAAGGGCAGGGCGTTACCACCCATATCAGCAACAGCCCGTTTCTGATTGAGCCGGGGGATGTTCTGTCGAAGACCGGCAATCGTATGAAAGTCTTCACGCCGTTTAAGCGCAATCTGTTGGCGCGGGGCGGGATACGTCCGGTTGTGCCGCGCCCGCAATCCATCCCTTACCCCGCAACCCCGCCCGAAAGCCTGAGCGTTGATGATTTGGGGTTGTTGCCAGCACGGCCAGATTGGTCAGGGGGGTTGAAAAAGGCATGGCGTGTTGGTGAGGCCGCCGCCCTTAATCGTTTGCAAGAATTTCTGGATGAAACCGCCAGCAATTACCACATCAGCCGTGACCACCCTTCTGAGATTGGCACGTCGCGGCTTTCCCCACATTTACATTTTGGGGAATTGTCTCCGGTGACAATCTATCACGCGGTGATGGACCATTCAGGTCACGCCCCGTCAGAAGGATTGGAAGTGTTTTTGAGTGAGGTGATCTGGCGTGAATTTTCCTATGAATTGCTGGATCAATTCCCAGATATGCCCGACCAACCTTTGCGGCCAGAATTTGCAGCCTTTCCATGGCGGCAGGATTATCAACAGGATTTAGAAGCCTGGCAAAAAGGCATGACCGGCTATCCGTTGATTGATGCGGGGATGCGCGAATTATATGAAACAGGCTGGATGCATAATCGCGTGCGGATGATCACGGCTTCTTTTTTGACCAAACATTTGTTGATCCCATGGCAGGAAGGCGAAGCGTGGTTCTTTGATACGCTTGTTGATGCTGATTTGGCCAGCAACGCCGCGGGCTGGCAATGGGTGGCCGGATGTGGTGCCGATGCCTCCCCATATTTCAGGGTGTTTAACCCCATCACCCAAGGCACGAAATTTGACGCGGCCGCCTATGTTCGGCGCTGGTGTCCTGAATTGCGGGAGCTGGATGACAAATCCATCTTCGCGCCATTTGATGCCCCGCCGACGGTATTGTTGGGGGCAGGGGTGACGCTGGGGCGGCATTATCCCCATCCGTTGATCAGCCACCCTGATGGCCGCAAACAAGCCCTCGATGCCTTTGCCCAAATCAAATCCGCGTCATGATCCGAAATTAATTTGCCTTTTGACTGGTCAAACCACGGGTTTGGCCTATGTCATGGATGAATTGAATTAGGAATTTATTATGCGTATAGCCGTTTTAGGGTCTGGCATTTCGGGACTCGGATGTGCCTATCTTCTTTCTCAAAAATTTGAAACTCATCTTTATGAAAAAGACAGCCGCATCGGGGGGCATTCGCATACGGTTGATGCCAACACCCGCGATGGCATGATCCCTGTTGATACGGGTTTCATTGTTTTTAACGCCTTGAACTATCCCAATCTTGTGGGGCTGTTTGATCATCTTAACGTCACCACAGAAAACACCGATATGTCCTTCGGGATTTCGGTGGATCATGGCCGGCTTGAATATGAAGGCTCCTTGCGGGGGTTGATGGCCCAGCCGTCTAATCTTTTGAAGCCAAGCTATTGGTCCATGATCGCTGATCTTGTGCGGTTTTATCGCACCGCCACCCGCGCCGTGCAAAACGGGCCGGAAGGTGAATCCTTGGGCGAATTCATCACCCGCCAGAATTACGGTAAGCCTTTTGTTCATGATCACCTCTTGCCGATGGCGGCGGCGATTTGGTCTTGCCCCGCCGATACGATGATGGCGTTTCCCGCGAAATCGTTCATTCAATTTATGGAAAATCACCAATTGCTGAATTTTATCGAACGCCCGCAATGGCGAACGGTAACAGGCGGCTCACGCCAATATGTGCAAAAGATCACCAATCATCTGGGCGCGGCGGTGAAAGCCAACACAAATATCACCAGCATTGAACGTCGCGGCGGCGGGGTTGTCCTCAATATCGAAGGCGAAGGTGAGGTTTATTACGATAAGGTTGTTTTGGCCGCCCATGCCGATCAATCCTTGGCGATGATTAAAGATGCCAGCCCAGAAGAACAAGCGGTATTGGGCGCGTTTGATTTCCAACCGAACCGCGTCATCCTTCATAGCGACAAACGCTTGATGCCAAATCGCAAAGCCGCGTGGGCATCATGGAGTTACATGAAATCCGTGGCGGCGGAAACCGGCGAGACTGAATTATGCGTCAGCTATTGGATGAACCGATTGCAAAACCTGAAAACAACTCAGCCTTTATTGGTGACGCTTAACCCCACCATCGAACCGAAAGCGGATTTGGTGCATGGGGTCTATCATTATGACCACCCTGTTTTTGATCAAAAAGCCATTGATGGCCAAACGGCGTTAAAAGCACTGCAAGGCCAGAACGGTCTTTATTATTGCGGGGCGTGGACAGGCTATGGTTTCCATGAAGATGGTTTGAGCTCCGCCGTCGCGGTGGCGAAAACTCTTGGGGTTGATGTGCCGTGGCAAAGCCCGACCCAAGGTTATGCCGCCACCTCGCCCATAGATGAGGAGCGTAAGTTGGCCTGATGTCCGCCTGTTCCCTTGTTCAATCCTCGATCATTCATGTCCGCCATGGCACGCCATCGCATCGGCTGGAGCGGCAGGGGCTTTCGATCTGGATTGACGTGGATAAATTGCAGGAAGCGGGGCGGCTGTCGCGGTTTTTTTCGGTCAATCGATTTAATCTTTTGTCCTTCCATGAAAAAGATTACGGCTGTAATTTCAAATCAAAAGCAGCCCCCGTGCCGCTGGCAACATATGCCCGCGCCATCGCCCATGATATTGACCCAAGCCTTAACATTGATACGGTCAGGCTGTTGACCTTCCCTCGTATTCTTGGGGTCAGTTTTAACCCGATTTCGGTTTACCTTTGTTCCAGCCAAGGGCGTGATGTGCTGGCGATTTATGAAGTCCGCAACACGTTTGGCGATATGCATTCCTATGTGGGGCAAATTGAAGACGGCGCGCAATCGGTGCATCAAGTGAAAAAGCATCTCCATGTCTCGCCGTTCTTTTCCATGGATGGCGGGTACAAGCTGAAGCTGAGAGCAAAAGATGGATTGATGCGCTTGCTGATCCATTACCACGCCCGCAACAAACCTCTGTTGACGGCGACCTTGCGGGGGCAGATCAACCCGCTGACCACATCATCATTATTAAAGGCGGTTTGGGGAACAGGCCAGTTCCCGATGCGCCCGTTGATCGCCATCCATTGGGAGGCGGTTAAATTATGGCTGAAGAAAGTTCAGTTTTTTGGAAGACCCGCGCCTTTGTCACGGCCATGGACAGAAGCCGGAATAAAAATGGCCAGAATGAAAAGGAATGAAACATCATGATTGCTGCTATTACCAATTCACTTCGGGCGAAAGCCTTTATTAAAATTATCAGCAAATTGCGCTATGGGCGGCTGCACCTGACCATGCCTGATGGCAATCAATATCAATTTGAAGGCAGTGAACAAGGCCCTGATGCGGATATGACGATCCATTCCCATAACGCGATTAAGCGCATGATGGCCGATGGCAAAATGGGGTTTTGCGAAGCCTTTATGGTGGCGGAGATCACCAGCCATGATCCCGCGGCATTGGTCGAATTGGCGGTGATGCAAAATGATTATGTCGAAGCCAATCTGAAATTCAGCGTGATCAAAACACAGTTGCGGAAATTGATGCATTACCGCAACAACAATTCCAAAACAGGGTCGCGCAAGAACATTTCCTATCATTATGATCTGGGCAATAGTTTTTATGACAAATGGCTTGATCGCAGCATGACCTATTCGTCGGCTTATTTTGAACGTGAAACCGATGATCTGAAAACCGCCCAAGAAGCCAAATATCGCCGCTTGGCTGAAATGGTGGGTCTTAAGCGGGGCGATCGCGTTCTTGAAATTGGTTGCGGTTGGGGCGGCTTTGCTGAATTTGCCGCCAGCCATTATGACGTGCATATCACGGGCATCACCATCTCTCAGGAACAATATGACTACGCGGTGGCGCGGATTGAAAAGGCTGGGCTGAGCGATAAAGTCACGTTGAAATTGACCGATTATCGCGATGTCACCGAACAATTTGATAAGATTGTTTCGATTGAAATGTTTGAAGCCGTGGGGGAGGCGTATTGGCCGACCTATTTCAGCACGCTTTCACGTTGCCTTCATCAAGGCGGTAAAGCCGCCTTGCAGGTGATCACCATTGATGATGCGATTTTTGATGATTACAAACGTGAACCAGATTTCATCCAGCAATATATTTTCCCCGGCGGGATGTTGCCATCGGTGCCAAGGCTGGACACACCCTTGAAATCAGCAGGGCTTAAGTTGGTGGAAGACAATGGCTTTGGCCTGCATTACGCCCGCACGCTCAAAGAATGGCGGGATCGTTTTCTAGAGGCCTGGCCTGAAATTTCAGACACGGGGTTTGATCAACGCTTCAAACGGATGTGGGAGCTGTATCTGGCCTATTGTGAAGGCGGGTTCCGCGCTGGCAGTATTGATGTCCGGCATATGCTGATCGAACGTGAAGGTTAATCGCTGACCTTCACCCTCACCCTCACCCTCATTGGGACGGCAAGACAAATTTCTTTAAGATTGGACGGATCAACGCCCCGACATAAGGGATTTTGGCGAGCAATTGGCTGGCGCTATCCCAATGGTCGTAATGGGCGGTGATCAAGCCTTTGTCATTGGCGTGGACTTCGGTCATGCCGGTGAAATCCAAATCCATATGCGGCCATGATTTGAGCTTAGCGGTCATCCGCCAATGGATATAAGAGGCGTTCTTGCCATGGGCCAAATCGGTGATGTCAAACCTTGGGTCATGGCAAGTGTCATACATATGAGCAAAGACATGGTGAAACCCTTTGCGGCCTTCGATCCGGTTAAAAGGATCGGTGAAAACAATCTTATCATCGGCCATGGCCACCAGCGCATCAAGGCTTTCAGGGGTCAGTTGGGCAAAGGCCTCCGCGTAAAGAGTGATGGCATTAATCGCTTTTTTATTGCGGCTTGAGGTGGTCATGATGGGTCCTATTTCGTTCTTTTGCTGACAAGATTAAAGTAAGTTTTGTAAGGGAGATGTTTGAGCATCCGCATCATGCGGGTGAAGCCTTTCGGGAAGGTAATCTCAAATTCACTCGTGGCCATGCCTTTAATCAGCGCGTCGGCGGCATCATTGGCGGAGATCAACCCGGGCATTTCAAAATCATTAACGGCGGTGGCTTCGGTTTCAACAAAGCCGGGATTGACCACTTGGACTTTAATCCCTTGGGGGGTGAGGTCAAACCACAATGATTCCGCCAAGGAAATCAGGGCGGCTTTGGTGGGGCCATAGGCGGCGGCTTTCGGCAAGCCTATCCACCCGCTGACCGAGGCCATGATCACCACCTGTCCGGAGCGGCGTTCCACCATCAACGGCAGAACAGGCGCCAACCCATGAACAACCCCCATATAATTGACCTCCATATGCTGGCGGAACACATCAACATCAGGGGATTTGCCATCTTGGGGGGTGTAGATGCCCGCGTTCAACACCATGGTATTAATCGCACCATGGGTATCTTCGGCTTGGCGGATGGCATCGGCCATGGCCTGTTCATTGGTCACATCACAAGCGATTCCCAAAAACGGCGGAAACTCATCAGAAAGCGCATCGAGACGGTCTTGTCTTCGGGCAATGCCGGTCACGTGATGGCCAGCGGCGAGTAGTTTTCGGGCTAAGGCCGCGCCAATTCCGGCGCTCACGCCTGTGATGAAATAATGTGCCATGGTCTTCCTTTTGCCAATCACACCCTTTACATAACCTCTTTTCCGGCGATGAAAAGGGGGAGGCATCATCCTTTGATAGGAACCGAGCACAGGCTAACTGGACTTAAATATATGCTAATCTGGACCTATGGTAGAGGGCGAAGTTTTTCTAGATTACATTGAGATTAAATGCAGGGTTGTGCGCGAATTGCCCCTTGCAGAAAAAACCACCATCTTGAGGGAGACTTGCCATGAAGATGACAACAGAAGAAGCATTCGTCAAAGTATTGCAAATGCATGGGATCGAACATGCTTTTGGTATTATCGGTTCGGCTATGATGCCAATTTCGGATTTGTTCCCTCAAGCGGGCATCACATTCTGGGATGCTGCCCATGAATGTAACGCTGGTATGATGGCCGACGGGTTCACCCGCGCCACTGGCAAAATGTCCATGATGGTTGCCCAGAACGGCCCTGGTATTACCAATTTCGTGACCCCTGTTAAGACCGCTTATTGGAACCACACCCCGTTGTTGTTGGTCACCCCGCAGGCGGCCAACAAGACCTTGGGTCAGGGCGGCTTCCAAGAAGTTGAACAGATGGCTTTGTTCAAAGACATGGTTGCTTACCAAGAAGAAGTTCGCGACCCAAGCCGGATCGCTGAAACTTTGAACCGCGTTATTCTGCAAGCCAAGCGTGCTTCTGCCCCAGCCCAGATCAACATCCCACGTGATTTCTGGACTCAAGTGATTGATATTGAACTGCCTGCCATCGTTGAATTTGAACGTCCAAGCGGCGGTGACGATGCGATTGCCGCAGCGGCACAAATGCTGTCTGAAGCCAAATTCCCTGTCATGCTCAACGGTGCTGGCGTGGTGATTGGTGGCGCGATTGCTGAATCCATGAAATTGGCTGAAAAGCTTGATGCCCCTGTTTGCTGTGGCTATCAGCATAATGACGCTTTCCCGGGTTCACACCCGCTGTTTGCTGGCCCACTTGGGTATAACGGCTCAAAAGCAGGGATGGAATTGATCGCTAAGGCTGATGTTGTTTTGGCATTGGGCACACGCCTCAACCCATTCTCAACCCTGCCGGGTTACGGCATTGATTACTGGCCAAAGGATGCCAAGATCATTCAGGTTGACATCAACCCTGATCGCATCGGCCTGACCAAGCCTGTGACCGTTGGTATTGTCGGTGACGCCAAGAAAGTTGCCGCCAGCCTTCTGGACAAACTGTCTGGCACCGCGGGTGATGCTGGCCGTGCTGACCGTGTTGCCACAATCGCTAAGACTAAGTCAGCATGGGCGCAGGAATTGACCTCACTCGACCATGAAGATGATGATCCGGGCACAACATGGAACGAACGCGCTCGTGATCGTGAACCACAGAAAATGTCCCCGCGCATGGCGTGGCGCGCGATCTCTGCCGCTCTGCCAAAAGAAGCGATCATTTCATCAGACATTGGTAACAACTGCGCTATCGGTAACGCTTACCCAACATTTGAAGCGGGCCGTAAATATTTGGCGCCGGGTCTGTTTGGTCCTTGTGGTTATGGTCTGCCGGCCATTATGGGCGCGAAAATTGGCCGCCCTGAAACACCTGTTGTTGGCTTTGCCGGTGACGGTGCTTTCGGTATTTCCATGAACGAAATGTCAGCCATCGGCCGTGAAGAATGGCCACCGATCACCATGGTGATCTTCCGCAACTATCAGTGGGGTGCTGAAAAGCGCAACACAACCCTGTGGTTTGATGACAATTTTGTTGGTACAGAATTGGATCAGCAGGTTTCTTACGCTGGTATCGCCAACGCTTGTGGTGTTAAGGGTGTCGCGGTTTATTCCATGGATGAGCTGACCGATACATTGAACGCCGCCATCGACGATCAGATGAAGAATGGCATCACCACCTTTATTGAAGTCATGCTCAATCAGGAACTGGGTGAGCCATTCCGCCGTGACGCGATGAAGAAGCCTGTCAGCGTCGCTGGGATCAACCCTGGTGATATGCGTCCACAGGAAGCGGCTGAATAACACTTCAACCTCCTCAAACTTGAAAGCACGGTATGCGATAATACCGTGCTTTTTTTTTGAATTGTTTTATAAATAGATTGTTCTACTCATCTCTGATAAGGCTAGGTTATGACCACATCACTCACCATTAAAAGACCGGATGATTGGCATTTGCATTTGCGCGATGGTGATATGCTGGCCGCGGTTCTGCCGGATACAGCACGGCATTTTGGTCGGGCGATCATCATGCCCAATTTGGTGCCGCCGGTGGTGAATGCCGCTGATGTCAAAGCCTATCAACAGCGCATCATGGCCGCCCTGCCCAATGGCATGGCATTCACCCCTTTGATGACCGCGTATTTGACGGAGACGACCGACCCTTCTGATCTTGCCCAAGGGTTTCAGGATGGGCTGATCACCGCGGTTAAATTATACCCCGCGGGGGCGACCACCAATTCCGCCTCTGGCGTCCGCGACATCATGAAGGTTCAGCCGGTATTGGAAAAAATGGCTGAAATAGGAATGCCGCTATTGGTGCATGGTGAGGTGACGGATTCTGAGATTGATATTTTTGATCGTGAGGCGGTTTTTATCGACCGCGTCTTGGACCCTTTGCGCCAGCGTTTGCCTGAATTGAAAATCGTTATGGAACATATCACCACTTCGGTGGCGGCAGAATATGTCAAAAGCGGGTCTGAGAATTTAGCGGCGACCATCACCACCCATCATTTGATGATCAACCGCAATCATATTTTGGCTGGCGGCATCCGCCCCCATTATTATTGCTTGCCCGTGGCGAAGCGCGAAGAACACCGCTTGGCCTTACGCGCCTTGGCGACTTCTGGCTTTAACCGTGTCTTCTTGGGGACGGATTCAGCCCCCCATCCTGATCACGCCAAATTGATGGCTTGCGGCTGTGCGGGGATTTACACCGCCCCCAACACCATGTCTTGCCTTGCCCATGTCTTTGAAGAAGACAACGCCCTTGATCAACTGGAAGGGTTTACCAGCATTAATGGCCCGCAATTCTATGGCCTGCCGATTAATCAAGAAACGCTGACCTTGATCAAAGATGATCAGCCCGTAGCCTATCCCGATGTCATCAACGCGGGCGATGAAACCGTTACGGTTTTTGACCCGGGCGTTGACCTCTATTGGCGGGTTGATACACTGGGCTAACCTTTGACATAATATTTAAAACTTCAGGTAAAGATTTCAGGATAACATCATGATTGCCACCACCCATCCCGACCGTGACCATATCGCCCGCAGCGCCGCGCGCATGCTTTTGGAAATTGACGCGGTTCATTTCAGGGCGGAACCGTTTATCCTGACATCAGGTGCCGCCAGCCCGGTTTATATCGATTGCCGGAAGTTAATCTCTTTCCCGCGCATCCGATCAGCCTTGATGGATTACGGCGTTGCCACGGTGATGGATAGCGCCGGGTTTGAAGCTTTTGATTCCGTCGCGGGGGGTGAGACGGCGGGGATACCGTTCTCCGCATGGTTTGCTGAACGCATGGCCTTGCCCATGCAATATATCCGCAAAAAGCCTAAAGGTTTTGGCCGTGATGCCCAAATCGAAGGCCAGCTCAACGAAGGTGATCGCGTCTTGTTGGTGGAAGATTTAGCCACCGACGGCGGCAGTAAGATCGCGTTTGTTGATGCCATCCGCAAAGCGGGCGGGGTTTGCGACCATACATTTGTCGTGTTCTTTTATGATATTTTCCCCGAAACACGGGAGATTATGGCCGATAACGGCTTGACCCTGCATTACCTGACCACATGGCGGGATGTCTTGGCAGAAGCCACCGCCCAAGGCCGGTTTGATCAATCCACGTTGGGCGCGGTTGCCGATTATCTCGACGCGCCAAAGGAATGGTCAAAGGCCAATGGCGGCAAATAACCGCCATGGCGTGGTTGCCGATTAAGGGTTGAGCAACGCGTCCAATTCATCGCGGTCATGAAGGGCGTAGAGATCATCACAGCCGCCGATCCCCACATCATCAATAAAGATTTGCGGCACGGAGGTTTTGCCGCCAGCCCGTTCAGTCATGGCTTGGCGGGTGGGGCGATCAAAGGTGACGTCAATTTCGGTATAATCCACCTTCTTGGCATCCAGCAATCGTTTGGCGGCGGTGCAAAACCCGCAAAGCGCACTTGTGTAAATTTCAACTTTAGGTGCCATGATGTTTCCTTTTGATTAAGGGTGGTGGTTACTTTGTGATGACCACCTTGTGATTTCCGACTTGTGAATGATTGCGGTCACGCCAATTTATGTAAGGTAAGATTACCTCGGGTTCAAGATGCTGCATTTTATTTCCCATCCTCAATATGACATTCCCTTGCCGGCGGGGCATCGGTTCCCTGCCCATAAGTTTACCAGCCTGATGGATCGCGTGATCAAAGCGGGGCTTGCCCAAGGCGGGCGGCTTTCTCAACCGCGCCCCGCTTCACCGGAGGTTTTGGCGCAAACCCACGCGCCCGAATATATTGAGGCGATTGCCCATAACCAGTTGTCGGCGGATGCGTTGCGGCGGCTCGGCTTGCCGTGGTCTCAGGCATTGGCGACGCGATCTTTTCTGGCGGTGGAGGGCACGTATAAGACGGCGCTAAAAGCGCTACAATTTGGGCTGGCCTGCCATGGGGCGGGCGGCACCCACCATGCCCATTATGATTACGGCGCGGGGTTTTGTGTGTTTAACGATATGGCCTTTGCGGCACAGCGGCTGCTCACCGAAGGACGCGTGCAATCGGTGTTGATTTTGGACGCTGATGTTCACCAAGGCGATGGCACCGCCCGCATCTTGGCGGGGGATGAAAGGGTGTTTACCTGCTCGCTGCATTGTGCTGAAAACTACCCCCATGACAAAGCCTTGAGCGATCTTGATGTCGCCATCCCCAGCGGCACAGGTGATGATGGTTATGGTAATATCATGGCGGCAACGCTGGAGGATTTATCGGCGCGGCTCAACCCTGATTTGGTGATTTATGACGCGGGGGTTGATGTTCATGGGGCGGATGCGCTGGGGCTGCTCAACCTGACTGATGACGGGGTGAAAGCGCGGGAAGATATGGTGCTGGATTATTGGCTTAGGCGCGGCGTGTCCGTGGCGACGGTGATCGGCGGCGGGTACCTGCCTGATTTTGACCATTTGATGCGCCTGCATATGATGGTGTTTCAATCCGCCAAAGAGCAATTTGGCAAGTGGTGTTGATCACCGCCGGAACAAAATCCGCAATAAAAACAGCCCCACTTGTTTGATATACGGCAGGATGGCGGGGGAGAGGATCAGGGGCAGCAGGCGTTTGGCTCCGCCTTTATAGCGGCGCAGCAGATAAAACACCGCCACCGCCAGAATAATGATGATCAATAATCGGATCAGCATACCCCCACGCCTCCAATTACAACTGGCTTTGTTGTTGGGCGATCAGCCCCAACATGGAAATCGCCACCCGTGAGGCCATCAACGCCCCTTGGCTGTTGACATCGCGGCCGGGCATAAACTCCACCAAATTAAACCCAACAATCGGCGCGCGTTTTGCCACGCCTTCAAAAATCGCCATCAGGTGATCATAATGAAGCCCGCCCTGCGCCGCGCCAATCACAGCGGGCATCAACACAGGATCAAGGCAATCAATATCAAGGGCGATGTAAACCGGAATGCCTTCGGGCAAATCCGCCAAGGCGCGATCAATCCCGCCGTCTTCTTTTAACATACGGGTGGTGTGAAAGGCCGCGCCGTAATCAAGCGCGTCTTGCAAATCCGCGGCGCGCGCTGAACCAATTCCCCGCGCCCCTAATTGCACAATCTTGCCAATATGGTCCATCTCACTGGCACGGCGCATATTGCTGGAGAGGCCGTTTTTCTCGTTATTGACTTCATCCCGCCAATCAATATGGGCATCAATTTGAAGGATGGAGATGGGCTGGTCTTGCCCTTCATAGGCCGAAAGCACCGGGATCGGCACGCTATCATCACCGCCGAAAATAAACGGCAGAATCTGATCATCCCGAAGGGCGGTGATGGCGGCTTTGATCTTGGCACGGTTCGCCGCTGTGGCTTCAGGTTCAGCCGAATCCACCACATCAAGATTGCCGAAATCAGCGGCTTGAACATCATGGGGCAACACGCCAGAAGATGGGGTCAGCCCATAAAGATCAAAATCATGTTGTTCTAATATATTGGGCCAAGAGCGGGCGGCGCGGATGGCATCAGGCGCGTCCATGCAATAGGACCCCACGGGATAGGGCGTGGCGGCACCAATCCCCAAGACGCCAATATTGCAATCAGGGTTTTGGCCTAACTGTGCTTTTGGCAGGTTGAGCCAGCCGGTATCTTGCCCAGTATCCCCGCCAAACAAATTATCCATAGATGGTGCATTGCTCATGCCATCCCCCTTATGTTCCTCACAACCCAAAGTGTTATTATGCAGGTTCGCCCCGCAGTTTCAATTTTATTTCAGGGATCAATTGATTGGCGTCAGGGTTCATCGGGTGGATGGTTAAAATATCCTGATACGTTTCAAGGGCGGATTGCAATTGCCCGCGCTGAAGATAGATCATCCCCAAGCCTGAAAGCGCCCCAAAATGCCGAGGCTCACGTTTTAAAACTTCGTTAATATCATCTTCCGAGCCGTCAAGATTGCCCATCAAATAACGGATGGTGGCGCGTTTATTCCACGCTTCGGCAAAGCCATGATCGCGATTGATGATGCGGGTGAACATGGCTTCGGCGTTGATGTAATCGCCTTGTTCCATAAACCCAATGCCGCGGCGCATCATTTGAATATTGACCGAATCTTCTGTATCCGTTCGCCAAATTTGCCAGATGTTGGTGATGATCTTTTCAGATTCTTCCAAAGTTTTCGCCGCTGATAACGTGCTGAACAGTTGATCCAATTCGGCCTGATAGCGGCTTTCGGTTTCATTATGGTTTTCGGCATTTGCGGGCATGACCCCGCCTGAAACCATCATAAGGATGATCAGTCCGGTTGCCAGTTTGCTGATGAATGCGTAGAGTTTGTCCATAATTTAAAATTAAACCGCTTGTGGTTTTCTGCAAGCCCCTAATCCAGCAAATCGAACCCGCCATCAAATATGATCACCTTCAATCTTCTTCCTGTCTTCCTAAAAGGTTTTGGCCTTGGTTTTTCCTTGATCATGGCGATTGGGGCGCAAAATGCCTTTGTTTTGCGAACGGGGCTTGAAGGCCGTCATATCTTTGTCATTTGCCTTTTTTGCGCGGTCTCCGACGCGGTGTTGATCACGGTTGGCGTTGCGGGGATGGGGGCGTTATTGGCACCGCTGGAAAGCGTGACGGCGTGGCTTTATGGCGGGGCGGCGCTGTGGTTGATGATCTATGGCGGGTTGCGCTTGCGCGATGCTTTATTGGGTCATTCGCAATTAACCGCTGAAAAAAGCCAATCCAAACCGCTCTGGCCAGCGTTGTCGATGGTGGCGGGGCTGACCTGGCTTAACCCCCATGTGTATTTGGATACGGTGGTCTTGCTAGGGGGTGTGTCCGCCCCGCTGGCGGTCACTGAAAAATGGGCGTTTGGCCTTGGCGCGACGGTCTCTAGTTTTGTCTTTTTCTTCACCCTTGGTTATGGCGCAAGAGCGCTCAGCCCTTGGCTCAACAACCCGAAAACATGGCAGAAGATTGATTTTGGCATTGCTGGAATTATGTTTTGGATTGCAATCGGTTTGCTGATCGCCGCTTTCATGCCTTAATATAGCATCACGCCCATCACGAGGATTAACCATGCCCGAGACATCTCCCCCCACATCGCCAAAAGGCCCGCTTGAAGGGCTTCGTGTTCTTGATTTAAGCCGAATTCTGGCAGGCCCCACGGCAACCCAATTGATGGGCGATATGGGGGCGGATGTGATTAAAATTGAACGCCCCGGGGCAGGGGATGATACACGGTTTTGGGGGCCGCCCTATGTGACAGGGCAGGATGGCAACCCCACCAGTGAAAGCGGTTATTATCTTTCGGCCAATCGCAATAAACGTTCGCTCGCCATCGACATCACCACGGAAGATGGCGCGGAAACCATCAAAAAGCTGGCCATGAAAGCGGATGTGCTGATTGAAAATTTCAAAAAAGATGGGCTGAAAAAATATGGTCTTGGCTATGATGATCTAGCGGCGCTCAACCCCCGGCTGATCTATTGTTCGATCACGGGCTTTGGGCAAACCGGCCCCAATGCCCACCGCGCTGGCTATGATATTATGATCCAAGGGTATGGCGGGATCATGTCGCTCACTGGCCCCGTTGATGGTGAGCCGTATAAAGTTGGCGTTGCGATTGCCGATATCATGACAGGGATGTATGCCACCACGGGGATTCTGGCCGCCCTTCGCCATCGTGATCAAACCGGCGAAGGCCAATATATTGATTTGGCCTTGGTGGATACGCAAGTGTCTTGGCTGGCCAACCAAGGGGTTAATCATCTCTTGAGCGGGAACGTGCCGAAATCATCGGGCAATGGCCACCCGAATATTGTGCCGTATCAGGTCTTTCCAACATCGGATGGCTATATCATCATCGCCGTGGGTAATGACACGCAATTCGCCAATTTTGTTGATATTTTGGGGCAGGCGGATTTGGCGGATGACCCGCGTTACCTCACCAATCCTTTAAGATTAAAGAATAAAGAGGCACTGTTGCCAGTTTTGGAAGAGCTGATCAAAACATTCAAACGTGATGATTTGCTGGCGGCTTGCGAAGGGCGCGGTGTGCCGGCGGGGCCTGTTAATGATTTGGGGGATGTCTTTACCACCGATCAAGTCACCGCCCGTCAGATGAAGATTAAAATGGATTACCCCGATGCCCAATCCGGCGCGATTGATTTGATCGGCAATCCGCTGAAATTTTCAAAAACACCTGTCAGTTATCGCCACGCCCCACCAAAATGTGGTGAGCATAATGATGAGATTCTGGCCGATTGGCTTGATGATGAATGATTATCGCAGCGCGTTCAAATGAGCGGTAACAGATGCCTTTAACGCCGCCAGATCATAACCGCCTTCTAACAGCGAGACCAAACGGCCATCGGCGGTGTCCTCGGCCAATTGCCGGATCATTGTCGTCAAAGTTGCGAAATCCTCCGCCCGCAGGTTAAGCGAGGCCAGCGGGTCCGCTTCATGGGCATCAAACCCCGCCGATAGAATGATCAATTCAGGCTTGGCGGCTTTGACTTTAGGAAGCAATTCATCCCGCCAGGCGGCGATCACCGCTTCGCCATCATCCCCCGCCCGCATGGGCGCGTTATGGATATTGCCGCATCCTGTTTCGGTGATCGAACCTGTGCCAGGGAAAAGCGGCATCTGATGGCTGGAGGCAAAGATCAAATCACCATCATCCCAAAACGCCGCTTGGGTGCCATTGCCATGGTGAACATCAAAATCCACCACCGCAACACGGGTCAATCCATGGACAGCGCGGGCGTGTTCAGCGGCGATAGCGGCTGAAGAAAATAAACAAAACCCCATGGGCTTATGCGGTTCGGCGTGATGCCCCGGGGGGCGTGCCGCCAAAAACACACGCTCGGCTTGGCCTGTCATGACTTGATCCACCGCCAAGACCGCGCCACCAGCGGCACGGCGGCTGGCCTCAAGCGTGCCTTTGCCCATATGGGTGTCAGGATCAAGCGAGATCATGCCCTCTTGCGGTTCTTGTTCAGCGATCAGCTCAAGGTAATAGTCGCCATGAACACGGGCGATGGCCTCGGCGCTGGCTTCAGGGGCTTCAAGCCGCGCAAGATCAGCGAAATCTTCATCCAAGGCTTGCCAGACATGGCGGATGCGATCCGGCCGTTCGGGATGCCCCATGGGCACGGGATGGTTGGCAAAAGCATCATGGGTGATGACCGTAAGTTTAGACATCACTTACTCCTGATCCGACTTGGATCGTTTTTCCACCCCAACACCGAGGAAATCCAAAAGCCGAGGCACAAAAAATCGCGCGATGATAATGCCCAAACCGCCCCAGATTAAATAATCAGCAAATTCCATTTCATCCCCCAATGGTGTTCAAATCGCGTTCCGTTGAATTTATTTGAACACAGTTTTGATTCTAAATTCAGCAACCCAAGCGGTTAAACTATCGGTCTCAGCGGCATCAGGATCAAGATAAATATCAACCTCATGCCAGATGACAGGACTGATCATGCCACGGGCTTGCCAGTTGTGGAAGGCCTGATCAAAAGACTTTTCATGAAAATGTTGGGCATTAATCCCGATTAAGGCCAGCGCCTCATTGGCCCCCATGCTGAGGGCGTGTTCCAAAGCATCCGGCCCCAAATGACCTAAGGTGAATGTCCCTGTTGATATAAGCCCGCGGTAGTGCTGGCGATATTTTTGTGGTAGAGGCTGAGTAATATCCGCCAGAAAAAGCCCATCATAAATCGGCTTGCCGTTCATCGCCTTGCCGTCGGCGACATCCAGCATCCCTTGGGAAATATCAAAGCCGTGGATGGCGTGGGTGAGCAGATGCTGGCGGAGATGCTCACCAATCAGGCCTGTGCCGCAACCAATATCAGCAATGGGGTGGTCATGATCACTGGCGGCTTTGGCAAACAGGCGAGCCACACGTTCGGGATAAGCGTAGCCATGGTGATGGGCGAAATCATCATCATAGGTTTTTGCCCATTGGTCATAATAATCTTGATGCTGTTCGGGCGTGTCCAACTGATAGACGTCGTCACGATGATGCTCATGATGCTGATCTTGATGCTGTTTTTTATCGTTGTTGTTTTGATTGCCCATATCAACACCCCCCATATCAACACCACTTCTTAAAGATTATCAGGACAATATCTTTTGGCCTATCAGAAATTTTGATTGCTGAATGAGGGCAGGTGGGATTAGTCTTTTTAAAGACATTTAAAGAATTGTTCGGAACGCGTGTCTTGGGTTCAGCACTGGCTTTATGGGGGCAAATATGACAGCGATTAAAAGTTATTATGGCGGCGCGTATCGTGATGGCGCGCAACATACATTCGATAAAGTCTATCCCGCCACCGGTGATGTGATTGGTCAGGTTGAATTGGCCACGGCCGAAATGCTGGATGAAGCGGTGGCCATGGCGCATGAAGCTCAAAAGCCATGGGCGAAACGGTCGGTGCAAGACCGAGGCCAAATCCTGATCAAATGCGCCCATGCCCTGCGTGAAGCCAATGATGAATTATCCCGTCTTGAAGTCCAAGATGTCGGCAAGGTCTTTGCAGAAGCGGTTTCAGCGGATGTGCCGTCTGGCCCTGATGTGCTGGAATTTATGGGGGCGGCGATCATGACCTATCACGGCACCCAGCATCAATGGCCGGGGGCAATCGGCTTTACCCGCCGCATTCCTCTTGGGGTTTGCGCGGGGATTGGGGCGTGGAATTATCCCGTGCAAATCGCCTTGTGGAAATCATCCCCTGCTTTGGCCATGGGCAATGCCTTTATCCTAAAGCCGTCTGAAATGACGCCGCTTTCAGCCTTGAAAATCGTTGAGATCATGGAAGACGCGGGCTTGCCGAAGGGTTTGCTGAATGTCATGCAGGGTGATTACACCATGGGCAGTGCCATCTGTCGCCATCCGGATATTGCTAAAGTATCGCTGACGGGCGGGGTTGAAACCGGCAAAAAGATCATGGCGCAATCCGCCGATAGTTTGAAACGGGTAACGCTGGAATTGGGCGGCAAAGCCCCGTTGATTTTATTCGATGATTGCGATCTGGATAAAGCCGCCGCCACCGCCATGGAAGCCAATTTCTACACCGCGGGGGAAGTCTGTTCTAACGCTACCCGCGTCTTTGTCCACCGCCCTATCGCGGATGAAATCCTCTCCCGCATGAAATCCATGACCGATGCCATGACGGTGGGTGATCCGATGGCCGATGATGTTCAGATGGGGGCGCTCATCTCAGAACAGCATTTACAGAAAGTCCTCAATTACGTTGATCAAGGCGTGGCCGAAGGGGCGGAATTGATCACCGGCGGGGAACGTGTTCGCCCCCAAGGGTTTGAAAATGGCTTTTTCATGCGCCCAACAATTTTATCAGGATGCCAAGATGATATGGCGGTGGTGCGCGAAGAAATCTTTGGCCCGGTGATGAGCGTGCTGATCTTTGATGATGAAGAAGAAGCGGTTCGCCGTGCCAATGAAACTCATTTTGGTTTGGGGGCAGGGCTGTTCACCCGTGATCTGACCCGCGCCCACCGTGTTGCCGATGCTTTGGAAGCGGGCAATGTTTGGATCAACACCTATAACTTGATTCCGCCGGATATGCCGTTTGGCGGGGTTAAGCAATCAGGGTTTGGCCGTGAATCTTCGCATTACGCGTTTGAAGCCTATAGCGATGTCCGCGCCACCTATATTGCGCTCGATGATGACTAATAATGATGAATAATCACGATCAATAATAATGTAATATGTTTGGAGGAAATCATGTCGGATCATACAAAAGCAGAACGACCCTTTTTTGAACCTATCTCAGGGGCGGTCTTGCCACGGTTTGCTGGTGTGCCCAGTTTTATGCGCTTGCCCCATGTTGATTTTGGTCATGACCGGATTGATGAAGTCGATATTGGTTTGATTGGTGTGCCATGGGATGGCGGCACCACCAACCGCCCGGGCGCTCGCCATGGCCCTCGCCAATTGCGTGATCTTTCCACCATGATCAGGGCCACCCATCCGGTATCGCATATCTCTCCATTTAAGATGGCCAATTGCGCGGACCTTGGGGATTGCGCCATTAACCCTGCGGGGCTTGATGACACGATGGCATGGGTGACCGATTTTTACAAAGAGGTGAAATCCCGCGGCATCACGCCGATGACAGCAGGGGGCGATCATCTTGTCTCTTTGCCGGTATTGCGGGGGCTGGCTAGTGATGGGCCGGTGGGCATGATCCATTTTGATGCCCATACCGATTTATTCGACAGTTATTTTGATGGCTGCCAATACACCCATGGCACGCCGTTCCGCCGCGCTATTGAAGAAGGTTTGCTCGACCCAAAACGTGTGGTGCAGATCGGTATTCGCGGCACGATGTATGATGGCGAAGATATTGAATGGGGGCGTCAACAAGGCGTCACCATCATCACCATGGATGAATTTGCTGACCACACTATCGCTGAGGTGATGGCGCGGGCGCGGTCTATTGTTGGGGATAAGCCCACCTATGTCAGTTTTGATATTGATTGCATTGATCCGGCCTTTGCCCCGGGAACAGGCACGCCTGAAATTGGCGGTTTCACCACCAGAGAAGCCCAGCTTTTGGTGCGGAAACTCCAAGGGCTGAACTTGATCGGGGCTGACCTTGTTGAAGTCTCCCCGCCATTTGATGAAAGCGGCAATACCGCATGGGTTGGTGTTTCGATGATGTTTGAATTGCTCTGTATGCTGGCGGTATCGGTTGACCAAAGACGCGGCTAGGGCAGGCTAAGAGACGTGAGTATCGACGCGTGAGTATTGACACCGCCGCCACCAGAAAGGTCAAAGCCGCCCTTTTGCAAGAAGGGCTGGCGGATCGGCTGACCGAATTGGATGACACCGCACGATCAGCCGAAGATGCCGCCGCCGCCCTTGGGGTCGCGGTGGAAGCGATTGTCAAAACCTTGATCTTTGAGTTCACCGCCAGCGAGGGTCCGTTTAAAGGGCAGTGTTTTCCCATCGCGGCACTGATCAGCGGTGATCGACAATGCGATACCAGCGCGGTGGCGAAAATCATGGAAATGCCTGGCAAGGTCAGCCGCCCTGATGCCCAGCGGGTGAAAGAGATCACCGGCTATTCGATTGGCGGGGTTTCCCCTGTCGCGCTTCATGATGATGTGATTGTCTTGATTGATACAGCGCTCAGCCGGTCTGATGTGGTTTGGGCGGCGGCGGGGCATACCCATTATGTCTTTGGCGTCAGTTTTGCGGAATTGCAAAGGCTCACCAGTGGCCGTGTCACTGGTGAGATTTCAAAGGGTGAGATTTCCAAATAATCATGCCGAATGGCTAGCGTGATGCTTAAAGTTGTGGGCCTGCCGCAACAAGCGCTCGGCCTTCTTCTGTGCCGTTGAACTTGGTGAAGTTATCGACAAAAAGCTGCCCCAGATCACGGGCCTTAGCATCCCAATCCGCCGCCGCATCATAGCTGTTGCGCGGGTCAAAAATCGCCGCGTCCAGATCACCCAAAGCCTTGGGGATAGCCAGATTGAAGATCGGCAATGTCGTGGTTTCAGCGGCATCAAGGCTGTCATCTAAAATCGCGTTGATAATCGCCCGGGTATTGGCCAGCGAAATCCGCTCACCACGGCCATTCCAGCCTGTGTTGACCAAATAGGCTTTGGCGCCAGCCGCTTGCATACGGGCTTTCAGCACTTCGGCATATGTTGTGGGGTGCAGGGATAAAAACGCCGCGCCAAAACAAGCGGAAAATGTTGGTGTATGTTCCGTGATGCCGCGTTCAGTGCCGCCCATTTTCGCGGTGAAGCCTGAAAGGAAATGATACTGCGCCTGTTCATCGGAAAGAATGCTGACGGGCGGCAGAACCCCGAAGGCATCCGCTGTTAGGAAGATGACTTTGCGAGCATGGCCACCACGGGATTCAGGGCGGACGATATTATCAATATGGTCAATCGGATAAGAAACGCGGGTGTTTTCGGTCAGCGAGACATCGCTGAAATCAATCACGCCATTTTCGTCTAAAATCACATTTTCAAGCAAGGCATCACGGCGGATGGCTTTGTAAATGTCAGGCTCTTTTTCAGGGTCAAGATCAATGGTCTTGGCGTAACAGCCGCCTTCAAAATTGAACACGCCTTCATCATCCCAGCCATGTTCATCATCGCCGATTAACATCCGGTTTGGATCCGCCGAAAGCGTGGTCTTGCCTGTGCCGGAAAGACCAAAGAACAAGGCCACATCACCATCTTGCCCCATATTGGCGGAACAATGCATGGAAGCGATGCCCTTTTGCGGCAAGAGATAGTTCATCAGCCCGAACATCCCTTTTTTCATCTCACCGCCATACCAAGACCCAGCGATCAATTGCATATTTTCGGTCATGTTAAAGGCGATGAACGTCTCAGAGTTGAGCCCATGCTTTTCATAATCGGGGTTGCTGGTTTTGGACGCGTTAACAACGGTGAAGTCAGGCTTGAAATTGGCCAATTCTTCTTCCGTGGGGCGGATGAACATATTGGTCACGAAATGCGCCTGCCACGCCACTTCCATCACAAAACGAACCGCCAGACGATTGCTTTTGCTGGCGCCGCAAAATCCATCAACAACATAGAGCGTTTTGCCCGAAAGTTGCGACATGGCGATGGTCTTTAATTCAGACCACACTTCGGGGGAAATTGGCTTATTGTCGTTTTTCACCTCACCGGTCCACCACAAGGTATCGCGGGTGGTGTCATCCATGGTGGTGAATTTATCTTTTGGAGAACGGCCTGTGTATTGGCCGGTGAGGACGTTGACCGCCCCCATGGTGCTGACTTGACCTCGTTCAAAGCCTTCAAGATCAGGGTTAATCTCATGTTCATAGAGCGTGTCATAACTTGGGTTATGGTGAATATCCTGAACGTCTTCAATCCCAATAGATTGAAGGAAGGTCTTAACGTCAGTCATGTGATTGATCCTTTAAACAGTACTTCTTATGTACGCGATGATAACCATCAAATTAATACATACTCGTCATTTTTAGACAATCATCTATTTTAAATAAAGTATCAGATTGTCGCATTTTTATTTATGTGGAATTATAGTGTTTGAATAAAGGTTCAAGTTGATCTTGAAAAAACGAACGACAATTGGGGGCATTGAGGCAATCAATGAGAAACAGATCATGACAAAAGAAGTTTCTTTCACACGGATGGATCAAGGCACGTTTGAAGATTATCAAATGCTGGCCGAACTTGAGCATGATTATTGCGCCATGACCGCTGATCGGATTCTATCGCAATTGGCGCTTCAAGCCGAAGACACAATGACCGGATATAAAATCAACCGTCTTGAACATGGCTTGCAATCCGCGGCGCGGGCTGAGGCTGATGGCGCTGATATTGATTGGGTGGTGGCGGCATTAATTCATGATATTGGTGATGGTCTATCGCCGCAGAATCATGATCGCATGGCGGCTGAAATCATCCGCCCGTTTGTCCGTGAGGAAGTCTCATGGGTGGTGGAAAAGCACGGTATTTTCCAGATGAAATATTACGGCCATCATTATGGATGGAATCCAGACCAGCGGGATGAATTTAAAGACAACCCCTATTGGCAGTCTTGCGCGGATTTTTGCGAACGCTGGGATCAAACCTCATTTGATCCGGATTACCCCATGCCTGACCTTGATCATTTCGCGCCATTGGTGCGTGAGGTGTTTGGCCGCAAAGCATGGGATGAAAGCCATATCATGCCGGGGGTTGTCAAAGGCATCCCGAAAGCCGCCGCGTAATTGCATCTTTTTTTGATCACGACTTAGGAACGATCATGTCACTTCTTGAATTTCTGGCATCCGCCCAACAGCAAGGCCATGCTGATGCTGATTTGGTTTCTGTTATCACCGCGCTGGCTGATGCCGCTGAGCAAATTGATCATCTGGTGCGGCGCGATGGGCTGGGGGTCAACCTTGGTTCTGAGATTGGCGATACCAACGCCGATGGCGACAGCCAGAAAGCCTTGGATGTGCGGTCAGAAGACATTATTATCGAAGCGTTAAAAGGCCCAAATGGCAATCATCAGGGCGCGGCGGCGTTATTGTCCGAAGAACAAGACACCCCCATTCCCTTAAATGACAACGGCAGTTTGATCGTGGCGGTGGACCCGTTGGACGGATCCTCGAATATCAGCGTCAATGTCACCATAGGGACGATTTTCTCCATTCTTCCGGCAAATGGTGATGCTGATGCCAATAGCCTTCAGCCCGGGCGGAATCAAATCGCGGCTGGGTTTTTCACCTATGGCCCGCAAACAACCTTGATCATGTGTTTTGCGGCCAGCGATAATGTTGTGACCTTTACTCTTGATCCTGATGGAAAAGGTTTTGTTAAGACCGGTGAAGGGGTCAAGATTCCATCCACCACGAAAGAATTTGCCATCAACTCCGCTTATACGAATCACTGGTTTAAACCGGTGCAAAATTGGATGGCGGATACATTAGCGGGTCAATCGGGCCCCCAAGGCAAAGATTATCGCATGCGCTGGGTCGGCTCTTTGGTCTCTGACGCGTGGCGAATTTTCCAACGTGGCGGCATTTTTCTCTACCCCGCGGATCAACGCCCGGGCAATGAAACAGGCCGCCTGCGGTTGGTCTATGAAGCCAACCCGATTGCACTTTTGGCTGAAAAAGCAGGGGGTAAGGCCTCAAATGGTGAGGGCGCTATTCTGGATATGATGCCGCAACATTTGCACCAGCGGGTGCCGTTATTCTTTGGCGCGTCATCCGAAGTCACGCGACTTGAAAACGACCATAAGAAATAACGCCCGAATGAATCCCAAGGAAAGTTGATAACCTTCACTTGAAGCCTTATCCAACACTTGCTAGAAAGAACCCGCACAGAAGATATGCCAACCCGCTGATGAGTTCATGTGAACCAAGGGTATCTAAAAGCATAAATTCTTGTCCCTGATGTCTTGCATTTGAGAAAGGCCATCCCTGATGTCAACACCCGCTGCATCAACCCGCTCCCCCGAATTATCGCGTAAAATGGCTGATGCCATCCGGTTCTTAGCCGCTGATGCTGTTCAGGCCGCCAAATCAGGACACCCGGGCATGCCCATGGGGATGGCTGATGTCGCGACGGTGCTGTTTTCGGATTTCATCAAAATCAACCCCGCTGACCCTTCATGGCCTGATCGTGACCGCTTTATTCTATCGGCGGGTCATGGCTCAATGCTGCATTATGCCCTTAATCATTTGCTGGGCTATGCCGATATGACCATGGATCAATTGCGGAATTTCCGCCAGATGGGGGCGATCACCGCTGGCCATCCTGAATATGGCATGGCGACAGGGATTGAAACCACCACTGGCCCGCTGGGGCAAGGCATTGCCACGTCCGTTGGTTTTGCGCTGGCTGAACGCATGATGGCGGCTAAATTTGGCGCTAATCTTGTTGACCACCGCACGTGGGTCATCGCGGGCGATGGCTGTCTGCAAGAAGGCATTAGCCATGAAGCGATTGATCTGGCGGGGCATTTGAAATTGGGTCGTCTTAATGTGCTTTGGGATGACAATTCCATTTCCATTGATGGCGCAACAGGGCTTTCCACCTCAATGAATCAGATTCAGCGTTTCCGCGCCGCGGGTTGGCACGTCCAGACTGTTGATGGCCATGACCATGATGCTATTCGTGAAGCTCTCGCCGCTGCCGCCGCCAATCGCAAACCATCATTGGTGGCGTGCAAGACCACCATCGGTTTTGGTGCGCCGACGCTGGCCGGAACCGCAAAGACCCATGGCGCGCCATTGGGTGATGACGAAATCGCTGGTATGCGCAAGGCTCTAGGCTGGACAGCAGACCCGTTCACCATCCCCCAAGATATTGCTGATGCTTGGGCAGATGTGGGCAAACGGTCACTTGCCGCTTATGATGAATGGCAAGATCGCCTTGAAAACTCACCGAAAAAGAAACGCTTTGATGCGGCGATGTCAGGCGAAATGCCGGTTAAATTAACCCGCGCCATGAAAGCCTATAAGCAATCTTTAAAAGAAGAAGCGCCGAAATTGGCCACGCGCCAATCCAGCCAAAAGGCCCTTGAGGTGATCAACGCCGCCACAGACCTGACGGTTGGTGGTTCGGCTGATTTGACCGGATCAAACCTGACAAAAACTGAAACAACCCTGCCGATCACCCCGGGCAAATATAAAGGCCGCTATATCCATTACGGTATCCGTGAACATGGCATGGCGGCGGCGATGAACGGGATCGCGCTGCATGGCGGGATGGTGCCTTACGGCGGCACGTTCCTTGTCTTTACCGATTACGCCCGTGGGGCTATTCGTCTTTCCGCGCTGATGAAACAGCGGGTGATCTATGTCATGACCCATGATTCCATCGGCCTTGGTGAAGATGGGCCGACCCACCAGCCTGTTGAACATATGGCGATGTTGCGGGCGACCCCTAATCTGTTGGTGTTCCGCCCCGGCGATGCGGTGGAAGTGGCCGAAGCATGGGAAGCGGCGTTGATGCAAAAAGACGCGCCATCTGTTTTGGCTTTATCCCGCCAAGGCACGCCAACCCTAAGGCAAGAAAAATCCCATGATAACCTGACCATGAAGGGCGGATATGTTCTGCGGGAAGCCTCTGGCAAGCGTGACATCACCATCATGGCGACGGGCACGGAATTGGCCTTGGCCATGGAAGCGGCGGATACATTGAAAGAGAAATACGCCCTGCACGCGGCGGTTGTCTCCATGCCATGTTGGGAATTGTTTGACCAGCAAGATGATGCCTATAAAGCCAGCGTTTTGGGGGATGCCCCAAGATTGGCGATTGAGGCGGCTGTTCGTTTTGGCTGGGATCGTTATCTTGGTGATAATGGTGATTTTGTGGGGATGCCGGGCTTTGGTGAATCCGCTCCGGCGCCTGCGCTTTATGACCACTTCAAGATCACCGCCGATGAAACTGTCGCTAAGGCGGTTGCGTTGATTCAGTCTTAATATCAGATCACATAAGGAAATATCCATGACCACCAGAATTGCCATTAATGGGTTTGGCCGTATTGGCCGGCTTGTGATGCGAAGCGTTATCGAAACAGGCCGTACCGATGTTGAAATTGTGGGCATCAATTCATCAGGTGATGCCAAGGCAAATGCTCATTTGTTGCGCTATGACACTGTCCATGGTCGACTGAACCAAGACATCACCGTTGATGGTGAGACAATGGATTATGGCCGGGGTAAGATCAGGTTTTCTTCTGAACGTGATCCCAAATTAATTCCATGGCAGGATTTGGATGTTGATATTGTCATGGAATGCACCGGTGCTTTTAATGATCGGGATAAGGCGGCCGCGCATTTGGAAAATAACGCCAAGCGTGTTTTGGTCTCTGCTCCGGCAAAAAATGCCGATTTAACCGTGGTCTATGGCATTAACCATGACCAGTTGACCGCTGATCATCATGTGGTTTCAAACGCCTCTTGCACCACCAATTGCCTGGCGCCTGTGGCGGCGGTGTTGGATGAGGCGTTTGGCATCAAAAGCGGTTTCATGACGACAATCCATTCCTATACCGGTGATCAGCCGACATTGGATAAAAACCATAAAGACCTTTATCGGGCGCGTGCCGCCGCCGCCAATATGATCCCCACCACCACGGGGGCGGCCAAAGCGGTGGCGTTGGTGTTGCCGCAACTGAAAGGCAAATTGGATGGTGTCGCGATCCGTGTGCCGACCGCGAATGTATCGGCGGTTGATCTGACCTTCCAAGCCGAAAAAGACATCAGCGTTGACGCGATTAATGATGCTATCCGCCGTGCCGCCGATGGGCCATTAAAAGGCGTGTTGGGCTATACTGATGAACAATTGGTGTCATCTGATTTCAATCATGACCCTCATTCATCAATTGTGCATACCGATCAAACCAAAGTCATGGATGGCGGGTTTTGCCGTGTGCTGGCTTGGTATGATAATGAATGGGGCTTTTCCATGCGGATGGTGGATAATGCTGTCGCCATGGGGAAATTGTTGTAAGATAGGCTCATGACCAGACCGATCCGAATTGCACCGTCAATTTTATCCGCTGATTTTTCCAAAATCGGTGAGGAAGTTGCCGCTATTGACGCGGCGGGGGCGGATTGGATTCACCTTGATGTGATGGATGGGGATTTTGTCCCCAACATCACGTTTGGCCCGCCGGTTATCCGTGATTTAAGACGTCATTCGGCGAAATGTTTTGATGCCCATCTGATGATCAGCAATCCGGACGCGTATATCTCCGATTTTAAAAACGCTGGGTCTGAGATTATCACCATCCACGCTGAGGTGTGCCGCCATCTGGATCGGTCTTTGACGGCTATTCGTGATGCTGGCGTCAAAGCTGGGGTTGCGATTAACCCCGCCACCCCTGTTGAGGCGATTGCCCATGTCTTGGATCGGGTTGATTTGATTCTATTGATGACGGTTAACCCGGGATTCGGCGGCCAGAAATTTATCCATTCCGTCTTGCCCAAAATTGAAGCTATTCGTGATATGGTGGATGGGCGCGATATTGATATTGAAGTCGATGGTGGCGTTACCGTTGAAACCGCGCCATTGGTGGCCAAAGCAGGGGCAAATGTATTGGTGGCTGGCTCTGCCGTCTTTGGTGATCGTGACCCGCAATATTACGCCGAAAATATTAAAGCCATCCGTGATGCCGCGGAAGCGGCACAAAATTAATCAAGATCATTGAGGATCATTGATGCATATTTTTGATACGATAAAAACAAGTGTTCTCGTTCCCATCCATCCCGCGGGGCGGCCCTTTATTGCTATTTTTGCCGTGGCAACGGTGATCTTGACCATGATTTGGGAACATTTGTTTTTCCCTGGCCTGATCTTGACACTCTGGTGTGTGTATTTCTTCCGCAATCCGGTGCGCGTCACGCCCCAGCGGGCTGATCTCGTCATTTCACCTGCCGATGGCCGTGTGCTTTCAGTCGAAGACTTGCCGCCGCCAGCGGAATTGGATTTGCCCGATGGCAAATACACCCGCATCGCGATATTCATGAATGTCTTTGATGTCCATGTTAACCGCGCGCCCATGGCCGGAGTGATTACCGATAAATTCTATTTCCCCGGGGCGTTCTTTAACGCCAGCCTTGATAAAGCCTCCAGCCAGAATGAACGTCTTGGCTTGGTGATGAAAACCGATCATGGCCCCACCATCGGGTTTATCCAAATCGCGGGTTTGGTGGCACGGCGTATTCTTTGTGATGTGTCCGAAGGTGATCAACTGACGACAGGTGAGCATTACGGCATTATCCGCTTTGGCAGTCGTGTTGATGTTTGGTTGCCGAAACCGGTCAAAGTCTTGGTGGCGCCCGGGCAAACAACATTGGCGGGGGAGACCATGATCGCCGATTACGCGCGGGGCGCCAAAGCCATGGCAGAGAGCATCGCCCGATAATGGCTGAGCAGTTTGAACAAAAACGGCGGCGGCGATTAAGCAGTGTCAATTTTGCATGGCTCTTGCCTAATCTGATCACGCTGGCGTCTTTGTCCTGCGGGATGACCGCCATCCGATATGCTTTCGCTGACCGCTTTGAAGCAGCGGTTTTATTGGTGGCGCTTGCCGGTATTTTTGACGCGCTTGATGGCCGGATGGCGCGGTTGTTGAAATCATCCAGCAATTTTGGCGCGCAACTCGACAGTCTTTGTGACATGGTGGTCTTCGGGGTTGTGCCGGCGTTGATGCTGTATCTTTTCGCGCTGGAAGATGCCGGACGGATCGCTTGGGGGGCGTGTATTTTCTACGCCGCTTGTTGCGCTTTACGCTTGGCGCGGTTTAATTCGGAATTGCATGACACCCCAACATGGGCGGCGAATTATTTCACCGGAATCCCTTCACCCGCCGCGGCGTTTTTGGTGCTGCTGCCTATTATCGCCAGTTTCCGTTTAGATGCGGACATCATGCGGGAATCCTTGTTCTTGGCATCATGGTTGGTGGTGATTGGCATTGGGGCGATTTCCACCATCCCAACCTTCGCGGGTAAGGGCATTAAACTGCCGCGGGCATTGGCATTGCCAGCATTAGGGTTTTTTGTCTTGGTGGTGGCGATGCTCATTTCACGCCCATGGGATGTTATGATCGCCCTTGGGGTGATTTATGTGGCCATGATTCCGGTATCAATCATCCGGTTTAACCGCATCAAAACAAACGCGTTGAAAGCGGCTTCTGACCTTAAATCGTAATCACCAAGGCCAAGGCAACGGCGATTAAGGCCAGTCCTGTAAAGCGATTGACCCAACGCCCATAGGTTTCATGACAAGCGAATTTGCGGGCTTTATGCCCCAAGGCGGCCACCAATAATGGCCCCATCAACACGCTGATAAACATCACCACAAAGACTTGTGTTCCCGTCATCACATCAATCATCGTCATGTCGATAAAGAGCGGCAGGAATGACAGGTAAAACACCATGACTTTGGGGTTGGTCAGGCTGATCATAAATCCGGTGGCGAATGAGGTGAGCAATTTGCGGGATGAAACAATCGTATCCCCCACCACCAAAGGCGGGCTTTTAAACTGCTGATACCCCAGCCATCCAAGATAGATTGCCCCCAAAACGCGGACAACCAGCAAGGCAGGGGCAATGTCATCGGCAAAACTGGCAACGGAGATCATCACCACCAAAAGATAGATCATATCCCCCGTCACTTCCCCCAATGACATGGCGGCACCGTTTGAAAACCCGCGGTTGATCGTCACCGCAAGCACGGCAACAATCCCAGGGCCAGGCGTAATGGCAAAGATGAAACTGGCCAAGGCCAATGTCAGGAAGTTGAGATGTTCCACCGGGTTTTGCCTCTTTTGCTTGTGCCTTTTTGGGGGGTTAACTGCTGACCTTCAGGGGGCCGGAGGTAATGTATTGGCCAAAACGTTCACACCAAATCAAAACCCCTTGATAGGCTGAGTTATCAATGCCAGCGGGGATTTCATAAGAGAAATTCTTAAACCCTTTGACCCGCGCGATTTCAACGCTATTGGCTTTGATGGCCAGAAATTCTTTTTCGGTTTCAACAAAACGTGGCGTTAGGTAAATCCGATAATCAGGCCCGGGGGAGACTTCACCATCAAGGGTGACACGGTTTTCCGATAAAAATAACGTGCCTTCGCCCCAATGCAGGCCATCGCTGTCTTTCCGGTCACGAACAAACATGGCTTGCCTGTCTGCGCTTTCCGCTTCCGCCAAGACCAGTGATTGTTCCGCTGGCGCGTCGGCGATCAAAATCGGCAGGTAATACACGCCTAAACCAAAACCAATCACAAGACCGGCAACAAATTTAGCCGTCAGCACCAGAATGATATGACGGCGGGCAAAATCCAGCAATTTGCCAAATAAAGAAGACGATGGTTGGGAAGGGGTGTTCATGGCAGGTTTATTCATGGTTTTAGCCTCAATATTTTCAGTCAAACGCAATCAATGAAACAGTTATGTTTAATATGACACGTTCATACTTATGGTTATCCTATCATCAAATCGTTAAAATTTCGTAAAAGCAAATGACAAAACTGTGATTAAATCCACGCTGTGATCAGCCATAAGGCGATCATCCCTGTGGAGATCGTCACCAGCACATTGCGGGTCAGGGCGGCGGCGACCATGGCCAAGAGAAAAGCCGGAATTTTCGGGTTGTCCATCACCATCACCGTGCCGTCAATCAGCAAGACATCGGGGATAATAATCGCCGCCAGCACCGAAGGCGCAACATAGGTCAGCACTTGCTTTAATAGTTGCGGCAATTCGCGATCCTGAAACAGCCCAAGCATGGAAAAGCGGGCGGCGAATGTCAGCAGGCCTGAGGCGATCATCACCAACCAAATGAGATCAGAACCGATCATGCTTGCCCCCCATCATTCGGCGCGCGGTTTTGTTTGGCAAGCAGCATTTCCGCGCAATATCCGGCGATCATGCCGATCAGCCCTGCGGTAATCACCCAAATATTCCACGGCAGGTCTTGCCCCAAAATCGCCACTGTACCCGCCACTAATAACGCCACCAATGGAGGGATAGAGGTGATTTGCGGCAGGGTGATGGCCATGAAGGTTAAAGGGATGGCAAAGCCCAGATTAAGCGCATCGGGGATCAATTCCCCAAGGCCAATGCCAATGGCGGTAGCGATCTGCCACATGACCCAGAGCAATCCCCCTGTCCCCAGCATATGAAAATGCATATAGGGGGATGGCGGCTTTGTTTGCATCCTGTTGAGGCTGATGAAAAAAGCTTCATCGGTCAAAAGATAGGCCAGCACAAACCGCCAGCGCATCGGCAGGCCTTGGATATATTGCGTTAATGTCGCCGAATAAAGCGCGTGCCTTAGGTTGATGATGCCAACGGTGCCGGTGATCACCAAGCCGCTGGCGCCCGCGCCCACCATTTGCACAAAAACAACCTGACTCGCGCCGCCAAAAACAATCACCGACATGGCCATCACCACCAAGGGTTCAAGCCCCGCTTCCACCCCTAAAACACCAAAGACCATGCCAAAAGGGAAGACCCCTAACATCAAGGGGATTTCATCTCTCACCCCATCCCAGAATTCTTGTCTGGCGGTTTTGGTAGTGGCAACAGATGACATTATTCCGCCTCTGTGATGCGTCTTAAATCAGGGTATTCAGGGTTAAATGATGTTTCCGCGGGGTCAGTGCCGATCAAGCGCATCTTCGCTGTGGCCACCATTGCGGCAAATGACCGTCTTTTGGCCATGGAATCCTTAGCTCGGTTGAAACGGCGTTTCAACGTATCAATGGCGGTATCATTTGGCCAAAGCGGTTTGGCTTGGCTGTAACCGATGGTGGATTCGTCACTGTCTTCATGCACCAAAGACGGCTGTACCACCAATGTCTGCAAGCCATGATCCCACCAACGATTGATCAGCAGATCAACTTCAAAAACCATGGGGAAGGAAACCTCAAGCAAGCGTTTGGCGGCTTTACGGCTGATGACATAGCTTTCTGTTCCGATGGCGTTATAGCGTGTTGTGGCGAGGCGGTGGCTATCGGAAATCTGGGCAATATCAACCAGCGGTCTGAGTTTGCGATTATGCAGATTGATCACGTCAAATCGCGATTTCAGCTTTTCCAACCGCGGCAGAACATCAAGAAGATCAGGCGAGATCACCGCGTCATCTTCCAGCACCAATGCCATATCAACCTTATCATCCTGCATTTTTTGCCAGACCAAACGGTGGCTCATCAAACAGCCCAAAGCCCCATCTGATAAAGGCGAGCGTAAAAAGCGTTGCCGTTTTGGGCTGCGCAATCTGTTTTTCTCGGCATCGGGCAGGTCTTTGCCCATCACCGCGTCGATGAAATGGAAATCAAGGCCAAGATGCTGGAGGCGTTCGGTCATTTTTTCCCGCCGCGCTGTGGATTCTTTCAGGGCAATCACATATATAGGCAGCATCATTCAACCGATTCGTTTTTTAATCCTGAAGTGGCATTCACCACCATGGCCGTGGTTGTTTCCCGCGTCTTGCCATGGTATGCGAATAACAGAATATTCGAATACCATTTTCTGAAAGTGAGTGCCAGCATGACCTTATCCTCTCTGAACGATTTATCCAGTCTTGCCATTGAAAATGCTGATGTGAAGGGCAAGGTCATTTTCTTCAGAACAGATTTAAATGTGCCGATGGCGGATGGCCAGATTACCGACACCACACGCATTGATCGCACCGCCGCGGGTATTGCTGACCTTGCCCGTAAAGGCGCTAAACTGGTGGTGGCGGCGCATTATGGCCGCCCGAAAGGGGAGCGAGTGGCGGAAATGTCTTTACGGCCGATTGCCCCTGCTTTGGCGGATGCCGTGGGGCGTGATGTAGCCTTTGTTGAAGATTGCATTGGCACGGCGGCGGAGAATGCCATCGCCGACATGGCCGAAGGTGATGTGATCTTGCTGGAAAACCTGCGCTTTTATGCTGGTGAAGAAAAAGGCGATGCAGATTTCGCCAAGGCTTTGGCCAAGGGCATTGATCTTTATGTTAATGATGCGTTTTCGGCCAGTCACCGCGCCCATGCTTCTATTTCCGTTATTGCAGGCTTGGTGCCGGCCTATGCCGGGCCCTTGATGACCGCTGAATTATCGGCGCTTGCCGCGGCGTTGGAAATCCCGAAAAAGCCTGTTGCCGCGGTTGTTGGCGGGGCGAAAGTCTCAACCAAACTGGCGGTGCTGAACCATTTGGTGGCTAAGGTTGATGTGCTGATTATCGGCGGCGGGATGGCCAATACGTTCCTTTATGCCAATGGCGTGGATATTGGCGCGTCCTTGGCCGAAACCGATATGGCGGATCAAGCCCGCGCCATCATGGCCAATGCCCATAAAGAAGGATGCCGGATTATCCTGCCAGTTGATGTTGTGGTGGCGAAAGAATTTAAGGAAGGCGCGGCCTCCCGCCGTCTCACCATTGGTGAAGATAATCTTGATGCCGATGATATGATCTTGGATGCGGGGCCTGAAACCGTCGCGCTGGCGGTTGATGCCATTAACGGGGCGAAAACATTGGTTTGGAACGGTCCAATGGGCGCGTTTGAAATCAAACCTTTTGATGGGGCGACGGTTGATCTGGCGCGGCAAGCGGCGATCCTGACACGGATGAGCGGTCTTATCTCTGTTGCTGGCGGCGGTGATACCGTGGCGGCATTGGCGGCGGCTGGTGTGGGGAATAAGTTCTATTATGTCTCAACCGCGGGCGGGGCGTTTCTGGAATGGATGGAAGGCAAAACATTGCCGGGTGTTGCCGCGCTTTTTGGGCAGAATTAATGACTGGTTCTGTTGCGCCTCAATTTGACCTTGGAAAGATTGCCGCTGTTGTTTTTGATCTCGATGGCACGTTAACCCATTCGTCGCCTGATATTGCTTTTCATTTGAACGCTGCTTTTGCCTCTTGCCTTAAAATTGATGGGCCTTTTTCCAATGAAACCGTCGAACAGATGATCGGTGGCGGGCTGAAAGATATTATTGCCAATGGTTTTCAGGAATTATCATTAACACCGGATGAAGCCTTGTTTGATGAAGTCTTACAGCAATATCGGCAAAACTATCTGAGCAGGCCAGTTGTCAATACCGTGCTTTATGATGGGGTTGAAAACAGTCTCCAGCAATTGCAAGAACGCGGCTTTAAGATTGGGCTTTGCACCAATAAAACCGAAGCCGCCGCCCGCCTTGTGCTGGAACATTTTAACCTGATGCCGTTTTTTGATGTGGTGATTGGCGGTGACACCACCGCAACCCGCAAGCCTGAACCGGAATCGCTCAATGCCGTGATGGCGGCGTTGGGAACAGAAGCCAGCCAATCCTTGATGGTGGGGGATAGCAAGGCTGATTTTGGCGCTGCCCGCAACGCCGGATGCCCCATCATGTTGGTGGATTGGGGCTATTCCGCGGTTGATGTCCATGGGCTTGGGGCTGATGTTTACATTTCATCCTATCGCGATTTTGATAAAGCCTTGGGGTTTGCCTAAGGGCGCATCAGGGTCGTGACCTTGTTTTGGCCATTTTTATTCCCTATCTTTTAATTAATCAGACCGATGAGACAGAGGAAAAACAGATGTTTTCGATGTTCACCAAAAAACTTGAAATGCCTGCCCCTGAAAACGCGTTGCCCGGGCGGGATGCGCCTATTTTGAACCCGCAACCCCATGCCGTGACGGGCAATCCTATTGTCCCGCCATTTCCTGAAGGGATGCAGCGGATTTTGCTGGGGATGGGCTGTTTTTGGGGGGCGGAACGGCTGTTCTGGCAGACCAAAGGCGTTTGGACGACCTCTGTTGGTTACGCGGGCGGTTATACAAAAAACGCCAGTTACCGTGAAGTTTGTTCAGGCGAAAC
>CALFYS010000117.1 GCA_937952245.1 uncultured Alphaproteobacteria bacterium
GTTTCAGACCCATTGTCATGGGCAACAACTGAAATGCTGGGGGTGTCGTTATCTTCCAACACCATGGTGGCGGTATCGGTTGATGAAATGCTGGCTGGGCCTGCGGTGACGCTAGTAATTGTGATGATGATGCTTTCATCGCCTTCGATAGCGGTGTCTGCGGCGGGATCAACTCGCACGGTTGCGGTGGTATCGCCACTGCTAATGGTAACGGGAGACGAATCAAGAAGCGCATAATCAGCAGGGTCATCAGCCGTTGAAGTGTTGTCGATGCTATAGGTAAAGATCACATCTTGGTCGACATCTTCGCTCAAAGTGAAGGTGAAGACACCATTGGTATCATTATCTTCACGGGCGTGGGTGGTGACGGCAACGCTCAGGCTGGCGTTATCATCACTGACCAGAATATTGGTGGCATTGTCACTGCCGCTGATCACCGCCGGGCCAGTGGCGTTATCAAGGGTGATGATGATGGTTTCATTATCTTCATAGGCAGCATCATCAGTGACATCAATGGTCAAAACATGGCTTGTGTCACCGGCAGCAATTAATGCGCTGCCTGAAAGGGCGGCGTAATCTGTTCCGCTTGTGGCCGTTCCTGTGACAGAATAATTCACCGTGATCGGCACTTCGGATGCGTTGTCCAAAGAGATGGTCAGCGCGCCATCAACAGGGCCATCTTCAAATGAGTTGTTATCATTGGCGATGCTGACATTGGCACGATCATCAGATGTGATGGTGATGGTGGCATTGTCGGTTGAACCAATCCCAGCGTCACCTGACGTCACGCCTGTTAAAGTGACGGTCAAGGTTTCATTGTCTTCGATCAGGCTGTCATCAATGATGGCAATGCTTAGGGTGGCGTTATCATCGCCTGTCAGAATATCAATATCACCGCCATCTGTATCGGTATAATCCGACCCGCTGACAGACCCTGTGATGCTATAGGTGATGGTGTAATTTTCGGTGGCGGTGGCATCGGTCGCGATTAAGAACGTCCCATTGCCACCTTCTGCCCCATCGCTAAGCGCGCTGATGGTAATTGAGGCGTTATCGTTATCCGTGATCGAAAGACTTTGTGGCGTTGCGCCTGAAATATCACCGGGCCCGCTATCGACCGTGGTGAGTGTCATGCGGACTTCTTCAGTGCCTTCAACGAGCGTGTCATCAACCGCGGTGATGGCGACATCAATATTGTTACTGCCCGCAGGGATAGTGGCGGTGGTACCGCTAACCGTGTAATCCGTGCCGTTATCGGCTGTGCTATCAAGGGTGAAACCGACAGTAATATCGGCTTCTGCTGTATTGGCCAGACCAATGCGGAAATTACCAGCAGCAGACCCATTATCTTCGCTTGTGTCAGTGGTGCTGATAATCGACACCGCGACCGTGTCATTATCGGTCAAACTGGCGGTGGCTGAATTCACAGACCCGATCACCGCCGCCCCTGATGTGACGCTGACCAGATTAAAGATAATCGTTTCATTGTCTTCAGCACGCGTATCATCAAGAACAGTAATATCAACGACTTCTGATGTATTGTCAGCAAGGATGGTAACCGTGCCAGAAGGCGCAGTGTAATCTGACCCTGATGTCGCTGTCCCTGACATGGTGTAACTCAATGTAATGGGATAGGATGCGGGCACACTGGTGTTAACGGTGAATTGCGTGCCGGTCAGAGAGGCTTCATCGGCGGTGGCAGGTGACGTATCCACTGTAATCACCGCTGTGTCATTATCAGTGATCAGACGAGTGGCGGTGTCTTGACTGCCAATGGTTGCTGGGCCTGTGGCGTTATCGAGGGTCACAATCAGGGTTTCTGTGCCTTCGGCAATGTTATCATCCTGCACCGTATAGGCGATGGTTTGGGTTTGTTCGCCAGTGGCAAAATTCACCAAACAACAGGGTGAGGTATCATAATCATCAACGGCTGTTGCTGTCCCGCTGCGGCTGAAATTGACTTGAAAGGCAGAAGGCGCGGCTTGGTCAAGACTGATGGTGAAAGTGACATTATCTTCCGCTGTTTCTGAACCATTGCTGCCTGCGGTAATGCTGACCAAGACTTGGTCATTATCAACAATCGTATTGGTGGCCGTGCTTGGGGATGCGATCACCGCAGGGCCTGAAGAAACAGAATCAAGGGTGATGATAATCGTCTCACCGGCATCGCTGGCATTGTCATCTGTGATCGGGATGCTCAACTGGCTTGATGTCGATCCAGATGGAATGGTCAGGCTGCCTGATGGGGCGGTGTAATCTGTGCCTGACGTGGCGGTTCCTGTCAGGGTGTAATTAATATCAATCGGGGTTGATGCTGATTCAGAAAGGCTGACCAAGAATGTTGCATTGGTGCCACCTTCAACCCCATTGGCACCATTGGCGACCGTAACATTGACGGTATCATTGCTTGAGATTGTGATGTTGTCGGTATTGTTATCACTATTGATCGTGGCGTTGGAATGGGAAACGCTGGTGATGGTGACAATCACAGTCTCCAATCCTTCGGCGTCAGTGTCATCAATCACGCTAAAGGCCTCGGTGCCTGAAAGCGCACCTTCGGCGATGGTGACGCTGCCATCAGGGGTGGTGTAATCACTGCCTGAAGTGGCGGTGCCGCTAAGGCTGTAGTTAATCGTAATGCCCCCATCAACGCTGTTGGTGCTGTCAAATTGCACCAAACCATTGGTGCCAGGTTCAGCCATATTGGTGATGGTGGTGACGCTGATATCGGCGGTGTCATCATCGGTGATATCAACGGTGGCGGTGTTGGGCGTGCCAATCACAACACTTGAAACACTGCTGGTTGTCAGGGTCAGGATGACGGTTTCATCATCTTCCGTGACATTGTCATCGGTCAGCACAATATCAATGGTTTGGCTGGTGTCGCCGATGGCAAAAGTAATGTTATCAGCCAAAGCGGTGAAATCATCTTCACCGACTTCATCATTGGCGGTGCCGGCGACATCAAAGCTTATGACGGTTTCTTCGGTGGCGGCGCTATCAAGGGTGATGGTGAACTGACCATTGGTGCCGCCTTCAACGCCGTCGGCTGTTTTGGTGACAGTGGCATCAATCGCCCACGCTGTTGTGGTAAAGGCAAAGGCCGAAATCAGGATGGCTAGTGCAAAAGCCCAAATCCTGTGAACACGCAAAAACATTAATACACCAAATATGGTAGCGTTAGTAAATAAAACCTACTAAATCTAACCCTTTAGCCCCCTAGGATGCAATACAATATGTCCTGATTACGGGCTTTTATGGTGCTTTTCAATAATCCGTATGGGTGAAGCGATCAAATGATGCTTAAAGCGGGGCAAATTCCCCCTGTTTAGCGTCAAATGCATACAATTGGCCGGGACCAATATCATGCCAAAGCGCGTGCAACGTTAGCCTGTTTTCAGCAACAGCATCACGAATAAATGGAAATGACATCAGGTTTTCCATTGAAACCATAATCGACGTTTTTTCCAAATCAGCAACTTGCTGGTCTTCGGTCTTGGTTTTATCCAAGCGGTTAAAAGCAGGTTCAACCATTTTGACCCATTTATGGATAAATTCGGTTTTGGCAATGGGGCTGGCATCACCGTTCTGGCAGAGATCATACCCGCCTTTAATGCCGCCGCAACTGGAATGCCCCATGATGATCAGGCGCGAGACTTTCAAATGATTAATGGCAAATTCAAGGGCGGACGCGGTGCCGTGATGGCCGTCATCAGCCTCATAGGGCGGCACCATATTGGCGATATTGCGGTGGATAAAAAACTCCCCACTTTCGCCATTGAATAGCGACATGGAATGCACCCGACTATCGCAACACGAAATCACCATGGAATGCGGGCTTTGCCCTTGCCCTAAGGTTTCATAGAGATCGCGGTTTTGTTCATATTCACCGGATTGCCAATTTTTAAAACGATCGGACAGATCAGCGGGCAATGGTGCGATATTCAGGTTTTGTTGCGACATGGAAATCCCTTTTGGTGTGATGGGTTGGGTGTGCTGTGTTGCATCTTATCTTTGTTCAGAAGTTATTTAGTGATCCTTACGCCACCGTTCAAGAGATGGAATTTCACGGGTGAAAAACCAAGCCACGGGCCGCCACCATCCGTTTTCCACCATCGTGTTCACCACCATTTTTTGATAATCCTTAACGTCATTCCCCTGATAATAAAACGCGCCATCGCCATAACATAAAGAACAATATTTTTCTGAACGGCGGCCATCTTTTTCAGATCCGCCGCCTTCTGGGTCACGCGCCATGGGCATGGCACAGCTTTGGCATTTTTTCATCTTCTCCCCCTTTTGTTGTTTTATCCTTCTGGTGTGATGGGTGTTGCCATCCGCCCAAAGATATTTTGGGCCCATTGCGCATGGCTCAACAATTGCGCTTCACCCCTTGGTTTGCCCACCAACTGCATACCAACAGGCAGGCCTTGACCTGTCATCCCGCAAGGAACCGAAATGGCGGGCAGGCTGGTCAAGGTGATGGCATAGGCAATGGCAAGCCAATCAATATACGTATCAAAATCCACACCGTTGCAACTGCTGACAAAGCGGTCTTCAACAGGGTAGGGCGGGACAATCGTGGCGGGGGTGATCATCAGATCAACATCGGCCATGAAATCCACCGCGTTTTGATAAATCACCCCGCGTTGGCGTTCTGCTGTGGCAATATCGCCGCCGCTTAATTCAAGCCCGCGTTCAATATTCCAAACCACTTCAGGTTTTAATTGATCGCGGTTGTTCTGATAAAGGTCATGCAGGCCTGAGGCAAAACCATGGGCGCGCAGGGTTTGAAAACAATCATGCGCCATGCTGAAATCAGGATGAGCTTCGATAATCTCGACCCCATTGGCGGCTAATTTTTCCGCCGCGTTCCGGCAGGTTTCTGCAACGGCGGGGTCAACCGGTGTGATCCCTAAATCAAGGGAAAACGCAACCTTCATTGGTTTTTCGGCTTCGGAGGCGGCGGCAAGAAATGACGTTGCCGGTGTTTCCAGATTAATCGGATGATGGGGATTGTGGCTTGCCATGGCATCCAGCATCAAGGCCAAATCCATAACATTGCGCGCCATGGGGCCATCAACGCTGAGCGTGTCAAAAGGATTGGCCAGAGGGCCTGAAGAAACCCGACCCGGGCTGGGGCGCATCCCGACAATGCCGTTGAAACTGGCAGGATTACGAAGTGAGCCGCCTAAATCTGAGCCGTGAGCCAGCCATGCCATGCCCGTCGCCAAGGCCACCGCCGCCCCGCCGGATGACCCTGCCGCTGATTTGCTGGTGTCCCATGGGTTTAAAGTTTTGCCGAAGACATCATTGAACGTGTTTGCGCCCGCGCCAAATTCAGGGGTGTTGGATTTGCCCGTCACAATCCCGCCGGCGGATTCCAAATCCAGCACCACATGGTCAGAGGCCTCGGGGATATGATCGCTAAATATTGGTGAGCCTTGGGTGGAGCGCACGCCAGCGACATTGCTTAAATCTTTGATCAAGACAGGCAAACCCGCCAGCATCCCCCGTTCTTCCATAGGCTTTTCCATCAGCGTTTTGGCCTTATCACGGGCGCGATCAAAACAGGTGGTGGGGATGGCGTTGACCTTGTCATCGACATCTTGGGTTCGGTCTTCCAACGCGTCAATCAGATCAAGGGGGGATATATCACCGCCGATCAGAAGATCACGAATTTCAACAGCATCTTTTTGAATGAGCGTATCGGTTTTTTGAGTATCCGTCATGGGGGGCATACCACCGTTTTCATCAGTATCATTAAGGGTTGTGTTCTTTTTTAAACGATAGCAACAAAAGTGACCCCTGCCCAGCGTCTATGATCAGGCCTTGATGTTAAAATGCGCCGAAAGCCGTGCCAGCGCATCATCAAACCATGGCCAGTTTTGGGTCGATGTATCGCTTGAGACAACCATAATTCGGCGATTGAACGCGGGCGCGTCTTTCAGGTGGAACAATCGGCCTTCCGCGAGGTGAGCGGCAACAAGCCGCTTCGGAAGATAGGCCGACCCGCCTTCGGCCAAAAGGTGATCCAATGCCCATACCGCGCTGCCAAAACTGATCCGCGCCACCCCAGCATCAATATAGGCGGCGGCATGGTCACGGCCAAAGGCATCGCCAGCGTCAACGTAAATATACCCGCTGTCATGACGGATTGGGCGGTCAGGGCGATCCGCCACCAGAATCAATTGGTCTTCCCCCAACACAAGGCTGGATTGCCCGGGTTGAACTGAAGGCTGATAGCCGATGGCAATATCAATCACCCCAGCGGTGAGCCAGCGTTCAATATCATGTTGGGTGGCGGGCCATGCGGTGACGGCAACATCGGGATAAAACCCGCGAATATCACGGAAAAAACCTTCCCCTAAATCAGGCCATAAATCGAGCTGGCAGCCAATATTGCATACCGCGGTCATGTTTTCTGGCAGCGAAGTTTCCTGCTTGGCTTGCCGCCATAACTCAACCATGACTTCAGCATAACGTTTAAACTTCAGCCCTGATGCGGTCAGGGCGGCGCCGGATTTTTGGCGCATCAACAGCTTTTGCCCCATGTCATCTTCAAGCGCGTGCAATCGCGCGGTGATGGTCGATTGCGTGACATTCATTTGCTTGGATGCCGCGATCAGCGAGCCTGTTTCCACCACCGCCAGAAAAGTCTTGAGATAAGTGATATTCATGACCGCCTCAATAATTCGAATTTATCGAATATAATGTGCAGAATTATTCGTTTGTCAAATATTCAGCAACTTGCCAAAGTATTTCAAGAAATTTTGAAATGGGGGCAGATGATGGGCGATATTACATCATTCCAAATGCTGATTAATGGTCAATGGGTTGATTCATCAAGCGGCAGTTTTTTCGACAGTGTTAATCCCGCGACGGGTGAGGTTTGGTCACGGATTCCGGAAGCCACCGCCGATGATGTTAACGCCGCGGTTGAGGCCGCTTATGAAGCGTTTCACAACGGCCCTTGGGCGCAAATGACGCCAACACAGCGCGGCAAATGTTTGCGCAAATTGGGTGATCTTTTGGCTGAAAAATCAGAAGAACTGGGGACGATTGAAACCCGTGATACCGGCAAAATGTTCAAAGAAACCCGCTGGCAGGCCACCTATATCGCTGAATATTTCCATTTCTATGCTGGCTGTGCCGATAAGATTAGCGGTGAGACTTTGCCGATTGATAAGCCCGATACATTTGTCTTTACCGACCGTGAACCTTTGGGGGTGATCGCGGCGGTGGTGCCGTGGAATTCACAGTTGTTTTTATCGGCGGTGAAAATGGGGCCGGCATTGGCGGCGGGCAATACGATTGTATTAAAAGCATCGGAACACGCCTCGGCGGCGATGCTGGCTTTTGGTCGATTGATCAGTGAAGCGGGCATCCCTGATGGGGTGGTGAATATCGTCACTGGCCATGGTGACCCTTGCGGCAAAGTGCTGACCACCCATCCTAAAGTGGCGCGAATTTCCTTTACGGGCGGGCCTGTTTCCGCCCGCCATGTGATCCGCAATTCAGCGGAAAATTTTGCCGAAGTCTCACTGGAGCTTGGCGGCAAATCACCGTTTATCGTGTTTGATGACGCTGATATTGAAAGCGCGGTTAATGGGGCTGTCGGCGGTATTTTTGCCGCCTCTGGCCAAAGCTGTGTGGCGGGGTCACGGCTTTATCTGCATGACGATATTGCCGATGCGTTTTTGGAAAAACTGGCGGCGGTGGCCAAAACCGTCAAGATCGGTGACCCGATGGCCGAAGAAACAGAAATGGGGCCGCTTTGCACCAACGCGCAATTGGATCATATCGAAAATCAATTGGCGATCGCGGTCAAAGAAGGCGGCACGATCCGCGCGGGCGGCAAGCGTCCTGAGGGATTGGCCGGCCAGTTCTTTGAGCCAACCATTGTGGAATGCCCGCGTCAGGATATGACGATTGTCGATACCGAATTGTTTGGCCCTGTGGTGGCGGTGTTGCGCTTCCGTGAAGAAGAAGAAGTGCTGGCGCTGGCCAATGACAGTGAACATGGTCTGGCGGCGGGGATTTTCACCCGTGACAGCGCGCGGTCTTTGCGGATGGCGAAAAAGATCAGGGCAGGGATTGTCTGGGTCAATACCTATCGGATGATCTCACCCATCGCGGAATTTGGCGGCATGAAGCAATCCGGCTATGGCCGCGAAAGTGGGTTTCAGGCGGTTTATGATTACACACGGCCAAAAACAGTTTGGATGAACACATCATCAACACCATTGGCCAGTCAATTTGTGGCACGCTAGGGGGGCGTTATGAAATTTCAACTCGCGGTAAATTTAGAGCGTATGGACGACAAAACCGATATGGATGCCGTCCAAAGACACACATTAGAGATGGTTCAAATCGCTGAAGAAGGCGGTTTTGAAATTGTTTGGGCGGCGGAACATCACGCGTTGGAAATGACCATCGCCCCCAATCCGTTTCAGATTTTGACATGGTGGGCAAGCAATACCAATTCCATCCGTCTTGGTTCAGGTGTGGCTAATGCTTCTTATTGGCATCCGATCAATCTGGCGGGTGAGGCAGCCTTCCTTGATTTGATCAGCGGCGGTCGTTTGGAATTTGGCATTGGTTCAGGCGCGTATCAGCGGGAATTTGACCGGATGCGCCCGGGGCTTAAGCAATCGGACGCCTGGCGTTATATGCAGGAAATGCTGCCCGTGGTGCAAGCCTTGTGGAAAGGTGATGTGGAACATAATGGTGAGTTTTGGCAATTCCCCACATCAACCTCTTGCCCGAAACCTGTGCAGGAAAATCCGCCAGTTTGGGTGGCGGCGCGATCACCGATCACGTTTGATTACGCCTTGAAGAATGATTGCAATGTCATGTCATGGCCTTTGACTCGTCCGTTTTCAGAAGCTGAACTTTATATGCAGCAATTTGAAGAAACGCTGGCGAAATATCCCGGGGCAAGACGGCCACGCTTTGCCATGATGCGCCACGCGGCGGTCTATGAAAATCAAGCGGGGCGCGATCAAGCGATTGATGCCATCCGCTGTGTGTTGGGGCAATTTGAAAACCTGTTCCGCAACATCGGCGGTGTCACCAATGGTTTCCCCAAGCAAATTCCTTTGTCGGAACTGGCCAATCGCGATGAATATAACGCCGATATGCTGGAAGAAAACTTGCTCTTTGGCACGCCAGACCAAGTCATTGCCAAGTTAAAGCGTTATCAAGATTTGGGCGTTGAAGATTTCATCTATTACGCCAGCATGGGGCTGGATATGGACGCGCAGAAAAAGTCCTTAAAACTATTCTGTGATAATGTCATGCCCGCGTTATCGGCTTAGGTGGGGATGATGTCGGCTGCCACCGAAACGCCAATCCCTGTTCAAATGTCTCTTGAAGGGCAAACCCCTGATGGCACGTCATTTCAACGCTATGGTGCTGGTGATGGTGCTGGCGATGCCCCAAGCCTGATCTTGATTCATGGGCTGGGTTTATCGCGCCATACATGGGATCAGTATATCGCGGGGCTGGCGCAGCATTATGACGTGATCACCTATGATCTTTTTGGCCATGGCAACAGCGCAATGCCGCCGCGCAAACCTGATTTGACGCTGTTTTCAGAACAGGTGATCAGCCTGATGGATCATCTAGGGATTGCGGATGCGGTGATGATCGGGTTTTCCTTGGGCGGGATGATCAACCGCCGCATTGCCCTTGACCATCAGGATCGCGTTAAAGGCTTGGTGATTTTAAACTCACCCCATGAACGCGGGGATGACGAACAAAAGAAAGTGGAAGCCCGCGCCATCATGACCCGTGATGAAGGCATTCAATCGACCATTGAAACGACGTTAGCACGCTGGTTCACCCCGGGGTTTATCAAAAGCAACCCTGACGCGGTGGATCAAGTGCGCCAAGGCGTGCTGGCCAATGATCTGGAGGCCTATGCCGCCTGCCGATTTGTGCTGGCCAATGGGGTGGTGGAATTGATCCGCCCCAAAACGCCTATTACCGCGCCAACGCTGGTGATCACCGCAGAACATGACAGCGGGTCTACGCCTGAGATGAGCCATGCCATTGCCGGTGAAATCGAAGGGGCGGAAACCATCATTATTCCGGCCTTGCAGCATATGGGATTGGTGGAACAGCCTGAATTGTTTTTATCGCCCATCAATCGTTTTTTAGAAAACCTTCATCAGCATGAAACAAGGGGGCGTGATGACTAATTTGAGAACAGGTGGCCAAGCGGCGGTTGACGCGCTTGAAGTTGAAGGCACCAAGCAGGTCTTTGGTCTGATCGGTTCCGCCACCATGGAAATGTTTGACGCGCTCTATGATTCCAACGACATCAATTTCATTGGGGTGCATGATGAACGAACAGGCACGCATATGGCGGATGGCTATGCAAGGGCATCAGGGCAAGCGGGCGTTATTTTGGCGGGGCAAAATGGCCCGGGTGCCACCAATCTGGTAACAGGATTGGCGCAAGCGAAAGCGGCGTTTTCTCCGGTGGTGTCCATCGCGGGGATGTTGTCATCTGATCATGTGTATCGCGACGCGTTCCAAGAGGTTGATCAGCAATCACTATTCACCCCGGTCACGAAAAAAACATGGACTGTCCCGAAAGCAGAGCGCATCCCAGAGATGTTCAGGGAAGCCTTCCGCCTTGCCATGTCGCCAAAACAAGGGCCGGTGCAAATCAATCTGCCGCGGGATGTGCTGTCCGCAAGCGCAGAAATGCCGCCCCTGCAAAAGCCCCAAGAATACCGCGGTTACAGCCTGCCCGCGGCGAATGATGAGGCGATCCAATCAGCCGCGGAAATGATGATGGCGGCCAAACGTCCGGTGATTTTGACCGGTGGCGGCATTAAAAACAGCCGCGGGGCAGAAGATGTTCTGGCCTTGGCGGAAGCTTTAAATGCCCCTGTTGTTCTCGCCCCAGGTCATGGCGATGCCGTGCCCTATGGCCATCCTTTGAACGCGGGGCAAATGGGGCCACGGGGGAATATTGTCGCCTCACGCTTGATGAAAGAAGCGGATGTGATTCTGGCCTTAGGCACAAGGCTTGGGTTTAATTCGACGTTTTATTCCTATGACAATATCAACGCTGATGCCCGCATTATCCATGTGGAGCTTGACCCCACCGCCATTGGTCGATATTTCCCTGTCGCCATGGGGATTTGGGCGGATGCCCGTCAAGCGGCGCGGCAATTAACTGCCTCAATCAAAACCCATCAAGCGAAAGCCGAGGTTGAGGCGTGGACAGCATCATTTCAGGAAGAACGCGCCGCCTATCGGCAAAAGCGTGATGATGACGCGGTGATGACTCAAAACCCGATGCAGCCTTCGGGTTTGTTCAAAACCCTGCGGAACGTTCTGCCTCAAGATGCCGCCTTTACCATGGACGCGGGCACATTATGCCTGCAAGCCACCGATGCCATGGAATATTGGACACCGCCCAGCCTCTTTACCCCGCTTGATTTTGGCCTTGTTGGCTTTTCATTCGCTTGTGGGCTTGGGGTGAAATTGGCGATGCCGGAACGGCCGGTCATATCAATGATGGGTGATGGCGGTTTTGGCATGACCATTTCAGAATTATCCACCGCTGTTGACCATGGCATTAACACCGTCACGATTGTCATGAACAACCAATCATGGGGGGCGGAGAAAGCCTATCAGCGCGACTTTTTCAATGGTCGTTATATCGGGGCTGATATTTCCAGCCCGAAATTTGACCAAGCCGCTGAACTCTATGGCGCGGCAGGTTTCGCGGTTGATCGCCTTGATGATTTGGGTGACGCGGTGACCGCGGCGTTAGGATGCGGCAAGCCCGCGGTGATTGATGTCGCGGTTGATCCGGCGGCGCTTTACAGTTTCCGCCGTGATAGTTTTAAACATCGTGGGGGGTGATCGCGCCTAGCGGTCCACCCCTTCACGCATCCATTTTTGCAAGGCAAGGATGGAATGTTCAGAGTTCACCCCGCAAGCCGGGTCAACAACCAAAGGCCCGGGGACATAGCCGCGGCTCTTCAAACCTTTCTGAACAGACTCAACAAGGCCAATGTCTTCTTCCACGGTGGTTTCGCGGTCTTGCTTGGCCAAGTCTTTCATCACTTGTGATGGCGCGCCATCAATGCTGTACCAACCGCGCCAGACCACCACATGATCAGCGTCAATCGCCCGCCAATGATAGGTGTTGAGGACATTGCCCGGGTAAACTTGGAACGAGAACAATGGCCATAAGAACCATGATGAATAGACACCAGCATAATCATTGGCGGAAAGATCGATAGGATAGCTCATGGCATCCAAATGCTGGGATTCAGTGGTGTGACGAAGGCAATAACCCTGCGGCTGAATATCATAGGTTTCAGGCTTCACAACACCGGTTGAAAACGTTGGGTGGTTCAAGGTGCAGTGATAACATTCTGAATAATTTTCAACCGAAACTTTCCAGTTGCAGTTTTCAGGAATCTCAACCCATTCCACAGGCTTCAGCCGGTCAATATCAGGAACATGGGCGGCCAGTTCTTCACGAACATTGGGGAACCAGTCTTCCATCGGCTTGGCGTTAGGGTCAAGATTGGCAAAAATGAACCCGTGCATATTTTCAATTTTAACCGAGGTCAGGCAGATTTCTGATTTTTCAAACCCGCGGACGGATTTGATATTCGGCCCCGCCATCAACTTGCCATCAAGGCCATAACTCCAAGCGTGGTAAGGGCAGACCAAGACTTTGGCATTGCCATCGCCTTCCAGCAGTTGATGGGCGCGGTGCTGGCAGACATTGTAAAAGCATTGGATGTCTCCATCGCGGCCACGGATGCAGAATAAATCTTCCCCCGCCAGCTGAAAGGTAAAATAATCACCGGTATTGGGAATGGTGGAGGCGTGGCCTGCAAACTGCCATGTTTCGGCTAAAAGGCCGTTCTGCTCAATTTCAAAAACTTTCGGGTCAGTGTAATACCGCCCTTCCAAAGAATAAGTCACTTCAGCCATCAGGATTTCTCCCCAATATAAATGCCCAAACGATGACGCCGTTCATGAAAGCGTTCAATCTCAGATGCCACATCTTCCCCTGCTTCTGCAATCACAAAAGACATCAATGTTTCAAGTAATGCCATGGTGGCGACAATCGAGGTGTAAAACTGTGGGGTTTCGGTGGCGACAACAAAGCCATGATCAGCCCCCAACACAATCGGTGAGGCGGGGCTGTCGGATATGCCAATAATCTTCACCCCTTGGTTGCGCGCCTGATTCACGGCGGAAACAACTTCTTGCCGATAGGGTTTAAAGGTGATGGCGATCAGCACGTCATCTTTATCGGCATGGGCCAAATCATCAATGGCAAGACTGCCGAATTTTGGGATAGCATCGATGGGAAGGGACGCCATATCCGCCAGATAGCAAAAACTTTCAGCCAGGGCGTGATTGATTCCCACCCCCAGCATATATCGCTTTTTGGCGTGATGAAGGGCAAGGGCGGCTTGTTCCATTTGCGCGGCATCACTGGAGGCCAGCGTGGTTTCAATATTGCGGATGGCCACCGACGCCATATCCGCATAAAGCCGCCCCAATTCCCCTTTTTTCGGAAGGGATTGCAGCCAGCGGGCGCGATCTTGGAACCCGGGTTCGGCCTGTTCAATGGCGGTTTGGAACAGATGCCGTAAGGCTTCATATCCAGAAAAGCCCAGCTCTTTGGCCAGCCGCACCATGGTGTTGGGTTTTACCTCGGCGCGCTTAGCCATATGGCGGGCGGAATAAACGCCGATCATCTGTTGGTCTTCCAATAAACAGCCCGCGGCCTTTTTTAATTCGGGCGTTAAATCAGGCAGAAGAACTTGCAGGCGATCCAGCACCTGTTCTGGCGTTTTTAATTTTGGTACAATTTGATCATTCATGGTTGACTAAGGTACAAATGTACAATAATTCTGTCAATCAAAGAGACATTAAATTTTGGGATGAGTGATCAATGTCAGCAGAACAAGAATTTGAACAGCAATCTGATAAACAGGCCGATAAACAAGCTGTACCCGCAACCGCGCGGGTGGTGATCGTTGGCGGCGGGGTGATGGGTTGTGGTTTGGCCTATCATCTGGCGCATGAAGGATGGTCCGATGTGGTGCTGTTGGAAAAGGCTGAATTAACATCAGGGTCAACATGGCACGCCGCGGGGCAGATTACTCATTCCACCTCAAGCTATGGGTTGGGGAAATGTGTTGGCTATAACATTGATCTCTATTCAGGCTTGCTGGAAGAAGAAACAGGGGTTTCAGTGACATGGCATGGCTGCGGGTCCTTCCGTCTGGCCTATACCGATGATGAAGTGGATTGGCTGAAACAGACCATGAGTGTGGGTAAAGCCTTGGGCTTCCCCATGGAAATTGTTGGCCCTGAACATATCCGCAAGCATCACCCGTTCTATAATCTTGATGGCGTTAAGGCGGCGCTGCACACGCCTGATGATGGCCATGCTGACCCATCGGGCGTAACTCAAGCGATGGCGGCAGGGGCGCGTAAATTAGGGGCAAAGATTATTCGCCGTTGCCGCGCCACCAACATCACCCAAGCGGATAATGGCGAATGGATTGTTGAAACCGAACGCGGCACAATCCGTTGTGAACACGTGGTTAACGCGGGCGGCACTTACGCCCGCCAGATGGGGGAATGGTCAGGCTTGCAACTGCCCATGACATCCATGACCCACCATTATTTTGTCACCGATACCGTGCCGGAATTTCTGGAATTGGATGGCGAATTGCCGGTGATACGTGATGATCGTCTGGTCTCCGGTTATATCCGGATGGAACAGAAATCAGGCCTGATCGGGATTTACGAAAAAGAAAATCCAAACACGGTCTGGGAAGATCATTGCCCATGGGAAGCCGAAAACGAATTGTTTGAAGCGGATTATGATCGCATCATGCCATGGCTTGAAAACTCCCTTGAACGGATGCCCATCTTTGCCGAATTGGGCATTAAACGTGAAGTTCATGGGGCAATCTCTCATCCGCCGGATGGCAACCCATTGATTGGTCCTGCCCCGGGGGTTCAAAATTATTGGTGCTGTTGTGGCACGCAAATCGGCATTGGCTGGGGGCCTGGCCTGACCCGTGAATTGGCACGGTGGATGGTGCATGGCTCGGCTGATATTTCCATGCGCGAATTTGACCCTCGCCGTTTTGGGTCTTACGCCACGAAAGATTGGCAGGTCATCAAAGCCAAGGAAGATTATTGCTTGCGCCATGAAATCCCATTCCCGCATTTCAACCGTTTGGCTGGCCGTCCGATTAAGCCAAGCCCGCTTTATGACCGTTTGATGGAAAAAGGCGCGGTTTATGAAGAGGTTTATGGCCATGAACGCCCGCGTTGGTTTGCTGGCGATGGTGTTGAACAGCGTGATTATTATTCCTTTGGCCGGAATGAGGTTCATGACCGTGTTGCCCGTGAAGTCGCCGCTGTTCGCAATGGTGTTGGCATTATGGATATTTCCGCCTTCACCAAAGTTATGGTTTCGGGCAAAGGCGCGATGGCGGCGTTGGATCGCTTGGTGCCAAACCGCTTGCCGCAAAAAATTGGCGGCATTGCTTTGACGCATTTGCTTAATGAGCGGGGGCGGATTGAAATCGAATTGACCGTGATCAAAACCGCCGAAGATGCTTATTATCTGGTTTGCGCCGCCTTCTTTGAACAGCGTTTGCTCGATCATCTGGCTAAACATTGTCAGGCTGAGATTAGCAGCGGTGATGTGAAGGTGGATTGCCTTTCTGAAGACTGGTCAGCCTTGGCGTTGCAAGGGCCAAAATCACGCGATGTTCTGGCGGCTTGCACCGACGCGGCATTGGATAACGCGTCCTTCCGTTGGTTGTCATCACAAGAGATTGCCATCGGCGGCCAAAAAGTCTGGGCGTTGCGGATGTCTTATGCCGGTGAATTGGGCTGGGAAATTCATGGTCCGCGCGAAAGCATGCTGGCGGTTTATGATGCGCTTTGGGCGGCTGGCGTTGACCATGGCATCACCGATTACGGGTCATTTGCCATGAATGTCATGCGGCTTGAAAAAGGCTTTAAAGGCGCGGGTGAGTTGACCAATGAAGTCACCTTGCCGGAGGCGGATGTCATGCGCTTTGTCAAAATGGACAAAGACTTCATTGGCAAAGACGCCACCGAAGCCAGCCTGAACGCCAATAATAAGCCATGGCATTGCACCTATATCGCGGTTGAATCCGATGGTGAGTTTGACGGTCATGGCGGTGAAGCGGTGATGGTGGATGGCAAGGTTGTTGGGTCAACGTCTTCCATGGCCTATGGTCATTCCGTTGGTAAGGTCGTGGGCTTTGCCTATATGAAGCCCGAAGCCGCCGAACCCGGCACAGAGATTGAAGTCATGATCATGAACAGCCCCAGAAAAGGGGTTGTCATGGGCGATGCCATCTATGATCCTGAAAACCTGAACCCAAGGGTTGACGGATAATCCCAAGAAAGGTCACGCCATGAAGATTAACCGCATCACTGTTTGGCAACGTGATCTCCCGCTGACGGAACCTTATTATCTGTCAGGGGGGCGGTTGAAATTTGAGAGGCTTGATTCAACCTTCATTCGTATCGATACCGATGAAGGTCTTTCAGGTTGGGGCGAGGCGTGTCCGTGGGGGCATACTTATTTGCCCGCCCATGGCCCCGGGGTGCGGGCAGGGCTGGAGATTCTGGCGCCTGTGTTAATCGGCCAAGACCCAAGAGGATTAGAGGCGATTAATCACCTGATGGATGTAACCTTGCCCGGGCATCCTTATGTGAAATCACCGCTTGATATGGCGTGTTGGGATATTACTGGCCAAGCCGCGAATATGCCGCTTTGGATGATGTTTGGCGGCAATGAAGCCAAGCCCGTGGATGTTAATTCTTCGATTTCCACCGGCACGCCTGAAGACATGATCGCCTTGATCGAAAAAGCCAGCGCCAAAGGATACCGTACCCATTCGGCCAAAATTGGCGGTGATGATATTGCCGCTGATATTGAGCGGATTGAAGCCATTTCATCAGCCCTGCCGAAAGGCCATCAGGTGACTTTTGATGTCAACCGAGCGTGGACCCCCGGGGTTGCCGTGGCGGTGTTGAACAGCGTGCAAGCCCGCGATTGGGTGGAACAGCCTTGCGAGACCTTGGATCAATGCGCCCATGTCGCCAGCCGGGTGCAGAACCCGATTATGCTGGATGAATGCATGCATCAATTTGATGACCATCTGAACGCGTGGTCGATGAAGGCTTGCGAAGGGGTGAAGGTAAAGCCCAACCGTCTCGGGGGTTTGACCAAATCAAAACAAGTTCGTGATTTCGGCGTGTCGGTTGGCTGGCAAATGCATATCGAAGATTTAGGCGGTTCGGCCTTGGCTGATACCGCGGCTATTCATCTGGCGGCATCCACCCCTGATGCCAATCGTTTGGCCTCTTGGCTTTGTCATTATCATCTGAGCGATGATCCTGTCCCGGGGCAGGGGGCGCGCAATCAAAATGGCACAGCAACCCCGCCTTCAAAGGCAGGTTTAGGGGTCGCTGGTGATCCGGAAATTCTAGGCGAACCCGTTGCGGTTTATGGAGGGTGAAATGACCATCACTTCAATTGATATTTATGACGTCGCCCTGACCAGCCATGTCACCTATAACATGGCGGATGGCAAAACCTGCGATACGGTGAAGTCTGTTGTTCTTGAAATTAAAACCAGCGATGGGCTGACCGGTTGGGGCGAAGTTTGCCCGATCCCCCATTATCTGCCGGCTTATGCCGATGGGGTGATGCCCGCGGTGATTGAAATGGCGCCAGTCTTATTGGGGGCGAACGCGCTGGATAGTGACGCGGTGATGGCAAGGCTTGATGCCCATCTGCAAGGCCATGTCTATGCGAAATCCGCGGTCTCTATGGCGCTTTGGGATATAATGGGCAAGGCGGCTCAATTGCCGTTGGTGCGGCTTTTGGGCGGGCAGGTTCAGGCCGATATGCCGCTTTATCACTCGATCACTTGTGTTGATCCCGATGCCATGGCAGGGATGGCAAAAACCGCCTATGCCACCGGTATCCGCCAGTTTCAGGTGAAATTAGGCGCGGATCAAAATAACGAGGCTGATATTGCGCGCTTGCGGTTGGTGCGTGAAGCCGTTGGGGCAGGGCCTTTGGTTTATGGCGATTGGAATTGCGGGGCAACGCCGTTAAATGCCACCCGTGTGGCGCGGGCAGTGATGGATTTGGACATCATGCTGGAACAACCTTGCGCGACGTTAGAAGAATGCGCCTCGGTGAAAAAAGCAACAGGGCTGCCAATGAAGATTGACGAAAGCGCCCATGATACCGCCAGCCTGTTAAAGGCTTATGAATTGGGCTGTTTGGACGCGGTGGCATTAAAAACCAGCAAATTTGGCGGCATTGGCCCGATGCGGAAAGCCCGCGATCTTTGTGTTCATCTCGGCGCGATGATGTGTATTGAAGACACTTGGGGGTCTGATATTACAACCGCTGCCGCGCTTCACCTTGGGGCATCAACGCCCGCGTCCCATGTGCTGAACGTCTGTGATCTATCCAGTTATGTTGGCCCCAGAATTGATGCCGCTGCCCCTGAACGCTTGAAGGGTCGCATCACCCGCCCTGAAGGATTTGGTTTAGGCGTTAACCCTGACCGTGCTGTCTTGGGCAAGCCGGTTCATACCATTGAATAATCGCCCATTAACAATCGCTCAATATCGCGAAAGAGGTTCCCATGTCATCACAACAATCCATGCCATCTGAAATGCCCACCCAAGCGGAGTGGCTGTCCCGTGCCAAGGCGGTTTTGCCAGCGGGGAGTTTTGGTAATTTTGATGCAGGCTTCTTTGCTCGTTCAGGTCAAGGCTCACGCGTATGGGATGAAGACGGCAATGAATTTATTGATTATCTGATCAGTTCAGGCCCGATGATCCTTGGTCATGGCCATCCTGAAGTTTTGGAAGCGGTGGAAAAACAAATGCGCGATGGCATGACGTTTTTCACCAACAACCGCTTTGGCGTGGAATTGGCCGAAGCCATGGTGGACGCGGTGGCCAGTGCCGAACAAGTCCGTTATGTCAGCACCGGCGGTGAAGCCGATATGTATGCCATGCGGTTGGCGCGCGCCCATACAGGCAAACCTAAAATCTTGAAATTCGAAGGCGGGTATCATGGGATGTCTGCCGAAGCCTTGATGAGTCTTGCGCCCAATCGGTTGGAAAATTTCCCCCGCCCCGTGCCTGATTCAGCGGGAATCCCTTCCAGTGTTGAAGATGGTGTGGTGGTCGCGCCTTATAATGATATTGAATTTGCCCGCAGCATTATCGCGGAATACGCCGATGAGCTGGCGGGGATTATTGTCGAACCGCTTCAGCGGATTATTCCCCCTGTCCCGGGCTTCTTGGAATGTTTGCGCGAAGAAGCCAGCAAGCATGGCATTGTCCTGATTTTTGATGAAGTGGTGACCGGTTTTCGTCTCGCCTATGGCGGGGCGCAAGAACGTTATGGTGTTGTTCCTGATGTTACCACTTTGGGCAAAATTATCGGCGGCGGCTTCCCCTTGGCGGCGATTGTTGGTTCGGCTGAAATCATGGCGCATTTTGATAAATCACTGGTTGGTGAACATGGTTTCACCATGCAGGTTGGCACGCTTTCCGGCAATCCTGTGGCATCGGTTGCGGGGCTGAAAACCCTTGAGGTGCTCAAGCGTGATGGCGCGTATGATACGATTATCGGCCATGGCCAACGGTTGATGGCGGCGGCGAAAAATAGCCTTGATCACCATGGCATTGCCCATCGGATTGTCGGTGATCCGGTGTTGTTTGATATTGTCTTTACCGATCAGGATGTTGTCGATTACCGCGGCACCAAAATGAACGATGCCAAAAAAGCTGGGGCGTTTAACGCGTCTTTAAGGGCATCAGGGATTTTGAAACCGGCGGCGAAAATGTACCCGCATCTGGCTTTGACCGAGGCTGATTTGCAGCAAACCGAAGAGGCGTTGAACAAAGCCGCCGAAGCGGTTGCCGAACTGGGGTGATTAATCCTTTCGGATAATCTTGTCGGATAGTCCTAAGGTGCTGGAATCAATTAGAAATTGACCGCCGAATCACCTTTCGGTACTTTATTAGTGTTTTTTAATACACAGTAGGGTTCCCTTGTGGTTTGGCGGGTCGATTTTTTGAAGAATACCCATAAGGCATTGATGGTGTTGGGGGTTGGTATCACCACCCTTGGCCTTTCAAGTCTTGGGGTTGTCCCTTCTGCCCATGGTGTTGAACCTGAAAACAATTACAGTTTTGATCGCTGGGCCTTGCCATCTGATCAAGCGGTTTCATCTCAACAACCGCAAGCACAGGTGGCAAGCGACCGTCTCGGTTTTGCTGATTTTGATGATTTGGTGATCAGCGGTCTAAACCCATCCCAATTTATCGCCAATGATCAGCGCAAATCGGGCCAAAACACCACCCCTGAAGGCTTGGGCTTCTTTGGCGGGGTGGATGTCTCCACCGCTTTATTTTATTCCGCCACCGCCGCCATTGGGGTGATTGGTGCCAATCTGGAAAGTGATCCTGAGGCTGAAAATGTCTTTGGCGGCACGTCTTTTTTGGAAGACCCGGCGAATTTTGTGACCGAAGAATTCCAGAGCCAATATGGGCTTGGGCGGGTGAAAGCCCAATATGCTTATGCCCGTGGCCATACCGGATCAGGGGTGTTGGTCTCGGTGATGGATACGCCGTTTAACACAGGCCATACCAATTTGGACGGCGCGTTTATCGCGGGTTATGACCCCGCAACAGGCAATGAAGATGTTGATCTTGATTGCCAGAACGCCAGCAACCCTTGTGAACATGGCACCCATGTGGCGGGGATTATCGGCGCCCGCAAAACCGATAGCGGGACATCCATGCATGGCGTTGCCTATGATGTTAAAATCAAGCCTGTGGCGTTTTTGAACGATGACATCACCTTGGCATCACAGCAGGTTGAAGCCTTCCGCCAAGCCAGCGGCGTTGATAGCGAAACAGACCAGCAAATTGTCGCCATGAATAACAGCTGGGGGCCCATCGCGGGGTTCCATACCCAAACCTATAATGGCAAATATTTTAAAGTCCCTGAAACCGCGGGTATTGTTTCAACCTCAAGTGTTTATTTAGGGTCAAAAGAAGCGGCGGAAGCCGATACCATCATGGTCTTTGCCGCTGGTAATGATGGCTGGAACAGTGAGACAGGCCAGATTTATCTCTATGATAGCGAGAGCGCATCAACCCCTTCAGGCTCGGCTTCGGCCAGTGATATTATCGCCAGCGCGGATGTAACCTTAGACAGTGCCAACCGTGTTGATACCACCACCGCCATGCCAGTTCACGCGCCGGACACATCGCCTTATGTGATTGATGCCGATGAAAAGGAATATATGTGGCTGGTTGTGGTGGCGACGGACGAAGATGATACGATCACCAGTTTCAGTAATGGTTGCGGCGATGCCATGAATTTTTGTCTCGCCGCCCCGGGGGATGACATCAATTCCACCAATGGTCTGAATTCAGACCCATATGTGGAATTGCCCGGCACATCGATGGCCGCCCCCCATGTGACGGGGGCGATTGCGCTTTTGGCGGAAATGTATCCGAACCTGTTGGAAAAGCCTGAAAATATTTCACAAATCTTATTAGAGACCGCCACCGACCTTGGGGCAACTGGGGTTGATCCTGTCTATGGCCATGGTCTTTTGAATCTTCAAGATGCCACCGGGCCTTTGGGGTCAATTAATATTGCCGATGGGTCTTATTCATCCAGCTCTTCAACCTATGGCGGCGGGGCGACAATTGAAGCGCCTGTTGCGTTTGGTGATGCGCTTGATGGCGGCGTGGCCATCGGCGGCGTTGATAAATATGACCGTGTCTTCATGCTCAACCTGCCAATTTCAAAAACAGAAATGACGGGACAAAACCTAAGCGCGAAATCTGATTTGAGCGTTGATGCCAAGCCTCAAAAAACTGATATTGGCGGCGGTTTGTCTTTTGAAGCGGTGGCCAATGATGATGACGATGGCTTGACCACCGCAGGCTTGCATTACAGCAGCGAAACCCCAAGAGGGGTCATGACCGCCAGCGTGATGATGAATATGCAGGCCGAAAAACCGATGACCGGACTTGACGCGCCTTCGGGATACGCGCGGTATTTTGATGCCATGGCCTATGGCAGTAAAACCAACAAGCGGGTTGTCATGTCGATGGTCAGCAGCCCTGAAGCTGAAACACAATTCGGCGCGGATATTCGGATTGATCGCAATGAAGAGAATGACCTGACGATGTTGTCGCAATCCAGCGTCATGAAACCGTTTGGGCCGTTGATGACGCGGTTTACCCTTGGCGGTATCACTGAACAAGGGCGGTTCTTGGGCGGCGATATGACTGGGGCTTTGGCGGTGCACAACAGTCATACAATTTTTGCCAAAGCAGGGTTTTCCATGCCCCTTGCCCAAGGGGTGAAATTGGACGGGTTTTATGAACTGGGGCGGTCACAGCTTGACTTTATCCATGATCATTTGGCCAAGGCAGGCGGGATTTGGACCGATACCTATGGCGTGGCGCTATCGGCGCAACCCAATGACAATAGCCAGATTTTTGTGACGCTCCGCCGTCCTGTTGCCATCACCAAAGGGCAATTGAATATCAACACGGTCACCGGTTATGCTGAAAATGGTGATTATCTGGGTGAAGTTCTGGCCTATGGATTGGTGCCGCGCAACCGCGAAACAGAATTGCTGGCCGAATATCGCAGTCACCTTTTCCCGGGGAATGTCATTGCCTTGGGGCTTCAGCATCAGCGCAACGCTTATAATCTTTCTGGTGTTGAAAACACCGGCGGGTATTTAAGGGGCGAATGGGTATTTTAGGCTTGGCAAGCCCATCCTCATATTTTATTATTTTGAAATTAATAAAGTCATATTCATAATTTCTGAATAATTTTGTGAGGCATAATGGGTGATCAATCCCCTTTGAAACAGAATTCTGAAACCGTGGCTTCTGATCAGGCGGCGTTGAAGGTCCGTGTTTGGCGCGGGGCTGATGATGGGCATTTTGATGAATTTACGGTGCCTGCCCGTGAAAATCAGACGATCCTTGATGTGGTGACAGAAATTCAGCACCAGCATGATGCCAGCCTGAGTTATCGTTTCGCTTGCCGTGTTGGTGTTTGCGGGTCATGCGCCATGACGGTTAATGGCCGCGCCCGCTGGACCTGCCGCACCCATGTGCGCAGCCTCAAGACCAATGAGATCACCATCGAGCCGCTGAGCAATATGCCAAAGATCAAAGATTTGGCGGCGGATATGTCCGGCTTTATTGATAAATGGGGGCAGGCGGGGAATGACTTCAGCTCCGATTTATCACGCCATGACGCGCCGGCAAAAATTGATCCGACCTCAAAAAAGCGCAAACGTGCCAATGACGCGATTGAATGTATCAATTGCGGCGTATGCCACGCTTCTTGTGATGTTGTGCGCTGGAATGATGATTATCTGGGGCCGGCGGCATTAAACAGGGCGTGGTCATTGGTCAATGATGTTCGCCATAATAAAACCGAAGAAACCCTTGCCGCGGCCTTGGGGCCCGGGGGGTGTTCCAATTGCCATAGCCAAGGCAATTGTATGTCGGCGTGCCCGATTGGCTTGTCACCCACACGGTCGATCGCCGGGCTTAAGAAAATGAGCCTTCTTGCCATGCTTGGGGTGAAGCCATGATGGAAGCCCGATTATACGCTTTGCAACGATTAAGCGCGGTGGTGATGGCGCCGTTGGTGGTGGTGCATTTGATCACCATCATGATCGCTGTTCGCAATGGGCTGACCGCTGAAGAAATTTTATCCCGCACCCAAGGGTTGAGCATTTGGGCTGTGTTTTACGTGGTGTTTGTGCTGGCGGTGGCTATCCACGCGCCATTAGGTTTGCGCAAGATTATGGTGGAATGGTTTGGCCTGCCGCGGCGAGGGGCGGATTGGATCGCTTTAGCGGTTTGTGTCTTATTCCTTGGATTGGGGTTACGGTCTGTGATGGCGGTCACCGGCGCATCCATAGGGGCGGCGATAGGAGGCGGGGCATGATCACCACCACCCATCCGCGCTGGTCCATCAGTTATATCGCCTTTATTCTGCACCGTTTGTCGGGCTTGGCGCTGGCGCTGTTTTTACCGTTTCACTTTTTGGTCTTGGGATTGGCTATCGAAGGCGAAGCCGCCCTTGATGGAATGTTGGTCTGGACGGAACAGCCGCTGGTGAAATTCGCGGAATGGGGGCTGGTGGTGTTATTCGCCCTTCATTTGATGCTGGGCCTGCGGGTGCTTATTTTGGAATGGGCGCCGTGGTCTGGCACGTTGCGCCATGGCTGGATCATGGCGGGATGCGGGCTGGCGTTGATTTGCGGCTTTGGTTTTCTGGCAGGGGTAGTGTGATGCTGATCGAAAGACATCAAACCGATATTTTAATCCTTGGCACAGGCGGGGCGGGGTTGTTTGCCGCGCTTCATGCCAAGCAAGCCAATCCCGAGCTGGATATTACCATCGCGGTGAAAGGCTTGGTGGGGAAATGCGGATGCACCCGCATGGTGCAAGGCGGCTATAATGTTGCGCTTAACCCCGGGGATAGTATCGAACGTCATTTCATGGATACAATCGCCGGCGGCAAATGGTTGCCACGGCAGGATTTGGCATGGCGGCTTTGTGAAACAGCGGTTGAACGTATCCAAGAATTGGAAAATGAGATTGGCTGTTTCTTTGATCGCAACCCCGATGGCACGTTGCATCAAAAAGCTTTTGCGGGTCAAAGTTTTGACCGTACCGCCCATAAATCTGATCTGACAGGGATTGAGATTATCAACCGCTTGATGGAAAAAGTTTGGGCGGCGAAAGTCAATCGCATGGAAGAACATCGCGCCATTAAATTAATCCCCGCCAAAGATGGCAGTGGTGTTGCTGGAGCGTTGCTGATTGATATGCGGCAAGGGGTCTATCGTTATGTTGCGGCAAAGGCGATTTTGATGGCGACAGGCGCGGGCCCCACCATGTATCGCTATCACACGCCGTCAGGGGATAAGACCTGTGATGGGCTGGCGATGATGCTGGATTACGGGCTTGAGTTGCGCGATATGGAAATGGTGCAATTCCACCCCACAGGTCTATTGGGCGGCGAAGGCACACGCATGACCGGCACGGTGCTGGAAGAAGGATTGCGCGGGGCAGGGGGGCATTTGCTCAATGGTGAAGGTGAGCGGTTTATGCTGGATTATGACCCCGCCGGTGAACGCGCCACCCGTGATATTGTCAGCCGCGGGATTTATGAAGAAATGCGCCAAGGCCGCACCACGCCCATGGGCGGGGTTTATATCGCCATGTCGCATCTAGGGCCTGACCATGTGGCCAAGTCCTTCCCCGGGATGGTCAAACGTTGCCGTGATTGCGGGTTTGATCTGGCGGGTGGGCAGGTCGAAGTGGTGCCAACAGCGCATTACATGATGGGCGGTGTTGAATTTAATACCGATGCTTCGACTGAGGTTCCCGGGCTTTATGCCGCCGGTGAAGATTGCGGCGGTGTCCATGGGGCTAATCGTTTGGGCGGCAATGGCGTGGCCAATTCCACCGTCTTTGGCGGCATTGCTGGTGATAGCATGGCCAGTTTTGTCAAAGGGGTTTCTTCGTGGCGGGATGCTGATGAAGCGGCGATCACCTCTGCTGTGATGGAAGCTGAACATCCGTTCAGCAAGCCGCAAGCCTCAAGCCATGAATTGCGGGATGCTCTTTCCCATACCATGTGGGATGATGTCGGCATTATGCGCGATGAAAAAGGCCTTGATCGCGGCATTGAAAAACTGGCGGGCTATGCCAAGGATATTATGGATATTGGCGTTGCCGATGGCGCGCGGGAATTTAACCTGACTTGGCATGATTGGTTGAATGTCAAATCGCTGGTGACAATTTCCGAAGTCATCGCCAAGGCGGCGCGGGCGCGTGAAGATTCGCGAGGCGCGCATTTCAGGGAAGATTTCCCCACCACGGGCGATCTTGAAACAACCGCCTATACCAGCATTGGCAAAAAAGGTGATGATTTAACCGTCAGCCTGAAGCCAGTTGATTTTTCAATCGTCAAACCGGGGGAAAGCCTGATCGAAGGGCCGATTGGCGCGCCATCCACCCAAGTCGCCGAATAGCCCCCATCTGAATAAAGGATCTGGTATGACCATCACCATCGACACGGTAGAAGAAGCGGCCTACACCATCATGGAAAAAGCCGCGATTGATATTCCCGATGATTATCTTTCAGGCATCAAAGCCATGGTGGATCAGGAAGACGGCGATTTATCATCTTTCGTCTTAAAGGCGATGTTGGATAATTACGAAGCGGCGAAAGAAGACCGCCGCCCCATGTGCGCGGATACAGGCTTGCCGCGCTATTATGTCAAAATGGGGGATCGCGCAAAACTAGACAGTTTTGTGGGGCTGGATAAAGGCTTGAGGATGGCAACCGAACGCGCCACCCGTGAAGTGCCATTGCGCCCCAATCGTGTGCATCCGTTATGGCGGACAGAACATAATAACAATCTCGGGATCAACGCCCCTGAAGTGGAATGGAGTTTTGAGCCTGATGCCGATTGGATCGACATCACCACGGTTCATAAAGGCGGGTTGTTTGGGTCTGATTATCGGATGCTGTTCCCCGGCGATGGGATTGATGGCATCAAACGGTTTTTGCTCGATACGTTGATCGCCTTTGGCAAACGTGGCCTTGCTTGTCAGCCGGCTATTGTGGGGGTTGGCATTGGCGGGTCAAAAGACACTTGTATGCAATTGGGCAAACAAGCGGCGTGCCTCAGGGTGGTGGGGGATCGTAATCCTGATCCTAAAATCGCTGAATTGGAGGATGAACTGAAAGCCTTGGGCAATTCGATTGGCATGGGGGCGATGGGGTTTGTCGGCTCGTCCATGGTGGTCGATTGCAATATTGAGGTGGGCTATACCCATACAGGGGGGATGCCGGTATCTGTTCATACATTCTGTCTGTCGTCACGCCGTGCCACCGCGCGAATTCACGCCGATGGCAGCATTACTTACCGGACGGACCCACAATGGTTCACCCCATATATGCGCAGGGAGGGGATCGCATGACCACAGGTTCAAAAGATCAATCATCACCAAAAATGACCACCCATTACGTGGACTTGCCTGCCAGCGATGAAGCGATTGCGAAATTCAAGCCCGGCGATGTCGTCTATTTAAGCGGCGTTGTTTATACCGCCCGCGAAGGCATTTATCAGCGTGTTTTGGCCGAAGGGCAAACCTTGCCGATGAATAATTTAGAAGTTGTCAGCAATGCCAATTTCCATTGCTCACCCGCCGCCGCCCCTGATGGCAAGGGCAGTTACAATATCGGCGGGGTGACGGCAACGGCGTCCTTCCGGTTTTCAAAATGGATGGCCGATTGGCTGGATGCCACTGGAACAAAATTGGTCATTGGCAAAGGCGGGATGCCGCGTGAAGATTACACAAAAATCCTAGCCCCAAGGGGGGCGGTCTATCTGACCACGGTGGGTTATGGCACAGGCGCGCTTTTGGGGCGCGGGGTGAAATCAGTCAAAGACGTGATCTGGCTGGATGATCTTGGGATTGCCCAGGCGATGTGGCTGTTTAATGTTGAAAATTTTGGCCCGTTTATTGTCGATAGTGATCTTGAGGGCAATTCGCTTTTTGCCGATCACGGTGATCAGGTGAACGCCGGTATTGATAAGCTTTACGAAGGCTTGAAACCGCCTGCTTTGCACCGTTATGGTGAAACCGACAACCGCGAAGATGAAGTGATGTAATGGCGGATATTAAGACGTTAAAAGTGTTTCGCACCGTTGCGGCTTGCGGCAGTTTCCACGCGGCGGCGGATGAATTGAACCTTTCGGTTTCAGCCATCAGTATGCAAATGCGGGATTTGGAAAACTTTGCGGGATGTCTGTTGTTTGACCGCAGCCGCAAACCGCCGCCCTTGACCGAAGAAGGCCGGGTGTTTTTATCAAAAACTGATGATGTGCTGGCGGCATGGGGCAATCTTCAAGCGCAGGCGGCGCAATCCGCGGAAACAGGTCGATTGCGGATGGGGGCGGTGCATACCTGCTTGAGCAGTTTTCTGCCCGCCGCGTTGAAGACCGTACGGCAACAATACCCGCAACTTGATGTCACCGTGCATCTTGGCACAAGCCATGAGCTTGAAGCGGATTTGCTGGCGGGGCGGATTGATTTTGCGCTTCTGACCATGCCTGAAAAACCAATATCTGACCTCAATTATCACCATGTGGTCACAGAGCCTTTGGTGGTGATTAAAAGCGATGATCTTGATGGCGATAGCGCGGCGGCGTGTTTGGCGGCTAACCCGATTGTGCGCTTTAACCCGCAAGCCCGTGTCGGTAAATTGGTCGATGAAATTCTTTCCCGCCATCAACGGAAATCAGGGGCAACCCGCGCCGCGATGATGGAAATTGACGCCCTTGAAAGCGTGCAGGCTTTGGTCAAAGAAGGGCTGGGGGTGGCGATTGTTCCGCTGTTGGTTGGCGTTGACCTGCCGGAAGGGATTGTGGCCATGCCTTTGGGCGATGAATACCAGCGTGAATTAAGCTTGGTTGCCCCTCGAACAGGGCCGCGAATTGCCATGGCGGATGATATTCTGAACCTCTTCCGCAATGCCGCAAGGTCTGTGGTGGCCTGATTTTACCGTCACGCTCATCACTTTATGCTTTGTTGCGCGAACTTCTCACGATACCATCGGGTTATTGTTGACCGTTAAGATGAAAGTATCGCCATGTCCACTTCTTATCCATCGCTTGCCGCTAATCCTGGCCGAGGCCAGAACCGTTATCCTGATGTCATCAGCGCTGATGCCTCGCCTGTATTGGCGTTGCTGGCGGAATGCCCGCAATATAAACCGACGGCGTTGCATGATCATGCTGAATTGGCGGCTCGATTTGGGGTTGCGAAACTCTGGATTAAAGATGAAAGCACAAGGATGAACCTTGGCAGTTTTAAAGCCTTGGGCGCGGCTTATGTGGTGGCGAAAATGGCGATGGATGCCATGGCGAAAAACCCCAATGGCGGCGATTATTCGACAGCGCTGAATGGCGTCAGCGTCTTGGCGGCGAGCGCGGGTAATCATGGCCTGTCATTGGCGGCAGGGGCGCGTATCTTTGGCGCGAAAGCCACGATTTATCTCAGCGCCTCCGTGCCTGAAAGTTTCGCCGAACGCTTGCGCGGCATTGGCGCGGATGTTGTCCGTCATGGGGAGGTTTATGAAGAAAGCATGGCCAAGGCTTTGGCGGATTCAGAAGCGGGCAAAGGCATTTTAATTTCAGATACATCATGGCCAGAATATCGCGATATTCCTTATCAGATTATGGAAGGCTATTTGGTCATGGGCAAAGAAGCCACCGATGAATTGGACGCGGCAGGGGAGACGCCAACCCATATCTTTTTGCAAGCAGGGGTCGGCGGTTTGGCTTCCGCCATGGCGCGCTGGTGCCGCCGTCATTATGGCGATGCGCCGGTGATCATTAATGTTGAACCTGAAGACGCGCGCCCGCTTCAAGCCAGTTTAATGGCAGGGGAATTGGTTTCCGTCACCGGCGGGGTTTCAGTGATGGGGCGGCTCGATTGTAAAGACGCGTCAGAATTGGCGTTTAAAGCGTTGTCGGATGATGCTGATTTTGCCCAAGCCATCAGCGAAAGAGATTCAGAAATCACCACCTTGGAACTGGCGGCGATTGGGCTCAAATCATCACCTTCAGGCATTGCGGGGATTTCCGCGCTGCAACATTTAAGCCCCGAAGACCGCGCCACCATCGGGCTTGATGAAAACAGCCGCGTGTTGACCTTTATGTCCGAAGGGGTGGCTTAATGCCCGCCGCCGCCAGCGGTTTTCATCTCTATGGAATATCCGGCGCGGGGTCTTTGATTGTTGAATTTTTACTGACCTTGGCGGGGCAACCCTATGACCGGTCGTTCCCCACAAAAGAAGAACGGCAATCGCCAGCGTTTAAAGCCATCTCACCTTCAGGGCAAATCCCTGTTTTGGTTACCCCAGAAGGGCATCATTTGGCGGAATCATTGGCCATCACCCAATATCTTTTGGCGCGATTTCCGGAAGCGGGGATGATCGCCCCCATGAATGACCAAGCCCATGGCGCGTGTTTGCAATGGTTGAGTTATCTGGCCACCACGGTCTATCCCGCCTATCAGCGGTATTACCAGACCGCCAGTTTTGATGGCGATCAAGACGCGATACGGCAATCAGGCTTTCGTGATCGCTTGCGGTATTATGACGTGATGGAAACGGCGGGGGCTGGCTTTTTGGCAGGAGAGCATATATCCGCCGCTGATCTTTATCTTTATATGCTGCTTCGGTGGGATCAGGATTTGGAGGCGACCCTATCAACCCGCCCCCGTCTTGCGGGCATTTATGATGCGGTTGAAAACTTGCCCGCCGTGCAAACGGTCTTGGCGCAACAGCCCCCTAAAGATTAAATCTAATCGTTAGAAACTAGGGGCAGGTAAGCCTTTGATCATGGCGTTGATGACGGTTGGCTTTCGGCTTCTAAGAGCTTTTGCCAACCCTTTTTCAAATTGTTCAAGGCTTTCGGTGAAAATACCATTGGCGCCAAAGCCTTTGGCGATTTGATCATAGCGGGTGTTTTCATCCAATTGGCAGCCTTGGACACGGCCTTCGCCATAAAGCCGTTCTTGGATCACCACTTCCGCCCCCCATCTGAGGTCATTGGCAATGATCACCGTCAGTTTTAACCCTAAGCGGCGGGCGGTATCCAATTCGCTGAGGTAAAATCCTGCTGTGCCATCGCCCATGATGGCGATGACATGGCGATCGGGATTGGCCAAGGCCACCCCGATGGCTTGCGGGAGTGAGCCGCCAATCGCCCCTGAAATGCCATTGGTTAAAGCATGGTCTAAAGGCAGAACAGATTGCGCCCATTGCCCCACTTCGCCGCCGTCAATCACAACAATAGGGTCAAGCGTGGCGGTTTGCTGGCCGATAGTGGTCATGACATCAAACGCGGTCACCTTACCATTGCTTTTCGGCGGTTTCGGGCGTTCTTTGATTTTTGATTGAACAAAACGGCACCATGATGGGTCGCCTTTAATGCCTTCGGCGTTGGTTAAAGCTTCGATGGCCGTTTCAGGGTCAGCAAGGCAGCCCCATTGCAAGCGGCCGCTTAATACCGCGCTGGCATGGGCGATGCTTTCCGATTGGCTGGCAATCAAAATAAAGGTTTCAGCAGGAACGTGATCAAGATCGCCAGAGGCCAAGGTGAAATCAACATCTTTATCAATCAGGATGATGCAATCGGCTTTTGCCAGCACATCTTTGATCTGCCCCATGCCCGGGTCATTAAGCCCCCGTGGGCTTTGCATGGTGATGACAGGGATCGACAAAGCGGCCATTAAGTTTTCGGTGGCTTGATCATGCCGGCTTTGGTGTTGCGACGGGCCGGTGATGATCAAAGGAAATTCCGCTTGATCAATCAGCCTTAAAATCGAAGGCAGGTCAGCGTTGCTCAATGGGATGGTTTCAGGCTGAAATTGTTTTTCATCAAAAGGCGCAGGGTCAGCGGTTTCGCCTTCTAAGACATCTTGCGGCACAGAAAGATGGATGGGGCCAGGCCGCCCTGAACGCGCCAAAGCAATCGCGCCCGCCAGATCATCGGCCAAGCGATCAGCTTTTGTCACCCGCCATGATTCTTTGACCAGCCCTTGGGCGACCAGCTGTTGATCCAATTGCTGAAACGGCATCAGCTGATCTTTGCCAACAGGGCTATCGCCTGAGATTAACACCAAAGGGGTTTCGGTGGCTCTCAGGGCAAATAACGGCCCCAGCGCGTTGGTAAAGCCCGGTGCTGCTGTCACCAAAGCGATGCCTGTTTTGCCGGAAGACCGAGCATAACCATCGGCCATGTAAACCGCCCCGGCTTCATGCCTTGTGTGAACAAGATTGATGGGCTGGTCAATCGCCGCGTCATAAACCGACATGATCTGATTGCCAGAAAGACTGAAAATCGTATCGGTTCCACTGGCCAGAACGGTAGAGATTAACGCATCAGCAGCACGCATAATAACCTTAATGGGTAATTGAAATAAACTTAACCTACTATAACCACTGCTCACGAAAAAATCATCTGACATTACGCCGCAAGTCTAATTATATAGAAACAGGGTTGTAAAGATTTAGGGGAGGTTGCAGGGCAAGAAAGGGGGATGATCCTTGCCCTGCTAACTGACGAAATAAATTGATTGCTTTCAGTTTCAACTCCCCCACAAAATAATTTATGATTTGTTAAGATTAATTGCATAAAGACAGGCCGCGCCATGACAAAACATCACGATAATTCCCTTAAAATTGGCTGTATTGGCCTAGGTTTCATGGGACGGCCCATTGCTGGACATTTGCTTAAGGCAGGGTATGAGGTTCATTTATACGCCCGCCGCCCTGAAATTTTTGAAGGGGAATGTAAAGATTTGATTAATCAAGGCGCGAAAATTGCGTCAAGCCCCGCTGATTTGGCGGCTCAGGTTGATCTTCTTTTAACCAATGTCATGGCGGGGCAAGATGTTCGGCAAGTGGTGTTGGAACAGGATGATGCCATCATCAAAGGGGCACGGCCGGGGTTGATCATCGCTGATCATTCCACCATTGATCCCGCCACGGCGATTGATCTTCATGACAAACTGCAATCAGCGGGTATTGATTTTGTTGACGCGCCGGTCTCTGGCGGCAGTATTGGCGCAGAAGCGGGGACATTGGCGATTATGATGGGCGGGGCCGAAAAGGCGGTTGAAGCCTTAAAACCTGTTTTTGCCCACTATTCCAAGACATGCCTTCATATGGGCGGGGCTGGCACTGGACAAATCACGAAATTATGCAACCAGATCGCGCAAGTCATCACCATTCAAGGCGTGGCGGAGGCGATGCAATTCGCTGGCGCTTATGGCGCTGATCAAAAAGCGGTGATGGAGGTGATGGCCTCTGGTTTTGCTTCCAGCCGGATGTTGGAATTAATGGCGCCCAAAATGATTGAAGAAGATTTCACGCCGCTGATGAAATCTCAATTATTGAATAAAGATGCGGGAATTGCGCAACTTGCGGCTCAGGATAAAAACCTTGATATGCCCGCGCTTGATTTGGTGGCTGAACAATTGAATTTCCTTCAAGCCCAAGGTTGGCAGGAAAAAGATGTTTCTATTTTGATCAAGGCTTTAAAAAAATCATAAAAAGTAAAAACATTCTAATTTAGCCCTTGTCATGACAAATATATAAACCATATCGACCTTAGAAACATATGTTTAGTAGCCCGAATATTGGCTATTCGACGAACAATATTAGATAACCGTTCTGCGGTTTTAATGAGGGCGAATAAATGTCTACTGGCAAAGTAAAATGGTTTAACGTAACCAAAGGTTTTGGTTTTATCGAACCTGATGAAGGCGGCGCTGACGCGTTCGTGCATATCACCGCTGTTCAAGAAGCAGGGATGAAAGAATTGGTGGAAGGCCAGCATATCGAATATGAATTGCTGCCAGCCAAAAACGGTAAAGACTGCGCCATGAATTTAAAGGCCGTTGATTAATACTGGTGTATTGCGCGGTATCCTATTTCTTAATCTCAAAGAGATAGATACCGCCAAAGACCAGTATTAACGCGATCAAGTGAAATATCTGAAAACTTTCGCTTAAGATCAATACGGCTAAAATCGCGCCATATACCGGCACAAGATTGGTGTATAAACCCGCTGCCCCTGGCCCGATTAAATCCACCCCTCTCATAAAAAATACCTGTGACAAGAACGATGGCATGATCGCGACATAGGCGATGATCAGCCAGCCGTTGATTCCGGGCGCGGTGATGCCGGTGACATAGGCTTCGACGGCGAGCATAGGGATGGTGGCCAGCCATGCGAAAATCGCAAAGAACCCCATCATGACCATGCTGCTGACATCAGGGCGGCCACGCAACCCGAGCGTGTAGCCTGAATAAAACATACAGGCGATCAGCATCAGCACATCACCAAAATTAAAGGTCAACACAACCAATTGTTGCCATGACCCTTGGGATATAACCACCACAACCCCAACAAGGGCGATGACCAGACCAATACATTGCCGCAAATTGATCCGTGTGCCGAAAACCAAAAATGATCCCATTAAGATCAAGGCGGGCATGGTGCTTTGAATAATCCCCAGATTCAACGCCGTGGTGAAATGGCCAGCGATATAAAACAAGCCATTAAAAACGCTCAACCCCAAGCCGCCCATGACGGCCACCCATAATAATCTTTCGCGCATGATGGGCCATGCCGCCAGCATTTCACGCCCATAGATCGCCAAGATGATCATCACCACCAGCCCCCAGCGCAAAAAGATCAACATCATGGGGGAAACTTCGCCAACCGCAAGACGGCCAGCAATTGTATTGCCGCCCCAACCAAGGGTTGCTAGGCAAAGCATCAAAGGGGCGTTGGCATAAGCGCGTGAAAGAATGGAAGAAATCATGGTCTAGATATAAACGGATCAGGATAGACGGCAAGTTTTAATATAGCCCCATCTCCACCCCAACGGCGAGGGTTAAGGCCAATTCCGCGGTTTCATCAATGAATTGGTCTTGCCAGTCGCCTTTTAAGATTAACGGTTCCGCCACCAGCCGCCAGCGTAATCCGGTCATAATCGCGGTCAGCCCCAGTTTTGTTCCCGTGCCGTCAAGACCTGCGCGAATATATATAGCAACAGGCTTGGCGGCGGAGACCTCAAGCAAATGGTTATAGCTGCGGTCAAAGAAATCTTTTGTTGCCCCTGCCATTGCGCCGATATTTTCAGTTGTGCCAATAATAATGCCATCGGCGGCAAGCGCGTCGTGATGGGTGCAATCAAATGGTGATTTGGTGATCAAATGAACATTGCCATCAGCTTCTATCGAATGACAGGCGGCATCCCGCAAGGTTGCGGTGTTTTCCGATGGGGCGTGGGCAATGAAAAGAATGGTTTTCTTTGACATAGGTAATTGTGGCATTGAAAAAGACGAACAACCAGTATTTTTTATCCGTTGATTTGATAAGGTTCTGGCTGGATATTTGGGCGTTTACGCTATCTTGAGGGGATCATGCCGAAAAAAATCGCGATAGAACAAGGCGGCTGGCCTCTCTTTAAAGCCAATTTAGTGGTGACGCTGGCCATGGTGCTGTTTTCCTTCAGCCTGCCTATTTTGGAAATCATGGCCGATGATTATTCCGTCACCGCTTTGGTGGTGATCCGCAATATTCTTTCGGGTGGATTTTTATTGGCGCTGGGGTTGTTGGTTGAACGCCACCACCGCTTGTCGCCTTCGGGTTGGCGTCATGCCATCACCGCTGGCGGGTTTTGGTATCTCGTCACCATGATTTGCCTAACATACGCGGTGGTGTTCACCGGCGCCTTTGCCACGGCGGTGATCTTATCCCTGATCCCTGTTGTTTCGGCGGTGATTGACGTGATCACCGGACAAGACCGCATTGGCCCAAGGCTGGCCACGGCTTTGGTGGTTTCCATCAGCGGCGGTGTTTTGGCATCGGTGGGGTTTGATACTTCCGCCAGCATGGCCATCGGCTTTGGTGAGCTCATGCTTTTCCTTGGGGTGACGTCATGGGTGATGATGTCCCGTTATGTTGATCAGAACATGGCGGATGAACCGCCGATTACAGGCCTTGGGGTGATTATTCTTCTGCCTGGGTTGATGCTGACGGTGGTGATGATTGGCCTTGAGGTCACTGAGATTGAAACCTCTGGCTTGATGGCCAGCCTTTCAGCTGAAGACCTGATGTTGATGTTGTTTTTAGGGATCGTATCATCGGCGGGGTCAATGGTGTTCTGGTTTAAGGGCGTGTCCTTATTGGGCGTGACCATCGCCAGTTTGCAACAAAATCTGGTGCCTGTTCTTGTCTTGGTGCAAGTCACGATACTGGGTCAAGACTTGGATCCGGTTAAAATCTTTGGCGGTGTTTTGGTGGTCATGGGGGCGTTGATTGCCCAGATTAGGAAAATAAAACCAAATTAATTCAATTGGGTGGTTTGAAAATCCCATCATTTTGGTGCATAACATCACCATGATGACTGATCCTAAAAACATAATTAAAGCCCTCCAAGAAAGCCGCGATCAACACAAGGTTGATGCGGCGATGCTGACAACACGATTAATGACGCCGGAGACCGCTGGCCATATGGTCATGGGTCTTGATGATATGAGCGTTGATTTCAGCCGCCAGACCATCACCGATGATCAATGGCAAATGCTGGTGGATTGGGCGCAATATATTCTGCCGAAACGGGACGCGATGCTGGCGGGGGAAATCGTCAATATCAGCGAAAACAGACCGGCGCTTCATGCCCATCTGCGCAACCCTGATGAACAAATGGCACGCGATAATCTCGATGCCATGGCCGCCATGACTGAAAATATACTGGCGCTTGGGGTTGAAGATGTGGTTGCGATTGGGATCGGCGGGTCATATCTGGGGCCGAAAATGGCGGTTGATGCGTTGGCGCCGTTCCATCAAGGGCCTGATGTTCATTTTGTCAGCAATATCGACCCGTCCCATCTTGATGATCTGCTGGCAGGTTTAAACCCTGTGACAACAGCGGTGATCGCCATATCAAAAACATTCACCACGACTGAAACCTTAATGAATTTGACCGCGGCGGAAGCTTGGTTTGAACGCGGCGGCGTGGCCTCAAAAGGGCGGGTGATCGCTGTTACGTCACGCCCTGATGTTGCCGAAGAACGCGGGATTGATGCCCATTTGGTCTTGCCCATGGATGAAGGTGTTGGCGGGCGGTTTTCTTTATGGTCAGCGGTGGGCTTGCCGATCATGGTGGCGGTTGGGGCTGAAATGTTCACCGCGATGATCGCCGGCGCAAGCCAGATGGATGACCATTTTGCCCATGCTGATATTGCTGAAAATATGCCGATTATGGCGGGGATGGTCAGGGTTTGGAACCGCGCCTTTTTAGGCCATAGCGGTTTGGCGGTGATCCCCTATGACCAGCGGTTGAATTTATTGCCATCATGGTTGCAGCAATTGGAAATGGAATCAAACGGCAAGGCTGTCACCGCAACGGGTGAGCCGCAAGAGCTGGCAACATCACCGATTGTTTTTGGTGAGGCGGGCAGCAATGTTCAACATTCCTTTTTCCAGATGATCCATCAATCGAATGATCTTATTCCTGTCGATTTTCTCGCGCCATTAGACCCGGTGTCATTAGTGGGGGATGCCACCCATGACACCATGACGCGGCATCGGGATTTGATTGTGCAAATGTTGGCGCAGGCCGATTGTTTGGCGCAAGGGGATCAAGCCCGTGGTTTCACCGGTGGGCGGCCTTCTTCTGTTGTCACCTGGGGTGAGACGACGCCATATTCCTTGGGGCGGGTGCTGGCCTATTATGAGCATATCACCGCGGTCAGCGGCTGGTGCCTTGATCTCAATAGTTTTGATCAGCCCGGGGTTGAATTGGGCAAAATTCTTGCCCGTGATTATCAGGCCTATTTGGATGATGGCAGGGGGGCGGAAAACATCCCGCCCGCCAGCCGATTAATCCTTGATCGTTATCAGGATTAATAGCGCATAAGGGCAGTCTTTTCAGGGCGAATATTATTTGTCATTTGATGGCAAAAAACATTTCCCTTTTATTAAAATTTAGTCATGATCTTTTGTAAATTTGCGGAGGATCATGCCATGAATACTGAGATTTTCATCACCTGTGCGGTTACAGGTTCAGGGGACACAACATCGAAATCTGATCTTGTTCCCGTCACCCCGAAAGAAATTGCAGAAAGCGCCATCGAAGCGGCAAAAGCAGGGGCGGCGATTGCCCATTGCCATGTGCGTGATCCTGAAACCGGCGCGCCAGCACGTGACCTTGAGTTATATCGTGAAGTGGTTGATCGCATCCGGTCTTCTGATACCGATGTGGTGATTAACCTGACGGCAGGGATGGGCGGCGATATTATTATCGGTTCCGCCGAAGCCCCGCTGCCCTTGGATGGCTCAACCGATATGGTGGGGGCATCTGTTCGGACAGAACACGTTCGCGAATTATTGCCTGAAATCTGCACCCTTGATTGCGGAACGATGAACTTTTCCCATGGCGATTACATCATGGCCAACACGCCGTCTATGTTGCGCGCCATGGCCAAGCAAATGCAGGACGCGGGCGTGCGCCCTGAAATTGAAGTCTTTGATACAGGGCATTTGGTCTTGGCCAAGGATTTGGTCAAAGAAGGCCTGATTGATGATCCGGTTCTGGTGCAATTGTGCATGGGCATTCCTTACGGCGCGCCTGATGACATTAATTCCTTGATGGCCTTGGTTAATAATATGCCGGAAGGCTGGATTTATTCGGCGTTTTCCATTGGCCGTGGGCAGTTGCCCTACGCCGCGCTTGCCCCGATCACGGGCGGCAATGTGCGGGTTGGCTTGGAAGATAATATCTATCTTTCACGCGGCAATCTGGCGACCAACGCCCAATTGGTTGAACGTGCGGTGACCATCAATGAAGCCATGAATATTAAAATCATGACGCCTGAAGATGTTCGCGCCAAATTGAAATTGAAAAAACGGTAAGCGATATGAGCATGATCAAAAAAGCCGCGGTTGTTGGTGGCGGCGTTATCGGCGGCGGTTGGGCGGCACGGTTGGTGCTGGCAGGTGTTGATGTTGCGGTGGCTGATCCTGATCCTGATGCCAAGCGCAAATTGGACGCGATCATGGCGAACGCGGAACGCGCCATGGCGCGGCTTTGGCCGGGGCAAACCTTGGGCAACGCTGGCCGTTTGACCTATGAAAAATCAATTGGTGATGCGGTTGCGGGGGCTGATCTGGTGCAGGAATCCGCGCCGGAACGTCTTGATCTGAAAAAACGAATTCATCAAGAAATTGGTGAAGCGGCCTCAGATGATGTGGTTATCGGCTCATCAACCTCGGGGTTATTGCCAACTGAAATCCAAGCCGATATGCCAAGGGCTGATCGGATGATGGTGGCGCATCCTTATAACCCTGTTTATCTCTTGCCCGTGGTTGAGATTGTCGGCGGTGAACAAACATCAAGCGCCGCCATCACCAAAGCCATGGAGCTTTACGCCAGCATTGGGATGAAGCCTGTTCATCTGCAAAAGGAAATTGACGCTTTTGTGGGGGATCGTTTGCTGGAGGCCATGTGGCGCGAAAGCCTGTGGCTGATCAAAGATGGCATCGCCACGGCGGAAACGATTGATGATGTTGTGCGCTATGGGCTTGGGTTGCGCTATGCCCAAATGGGGCAGTTCATGACCTATCGCTTGGGCGGTGGTGAAGCTGGTGTTCGTCATTTCTTGGAACAGTTTGGCCCTTCCCTGCAATGGCCTTGGACCAAATTAATGGATGTTCCTGAATGGAATGATGAGCTGATTGATATGATCGCCACCCAAAGTGATGATCAAGCCAAAGGCAAATCAATCGCCGAATTGGAAGAAATTCGCGATAACAATTTGGTGGATATTCTGAAAGCCCTGAAAGCTAATGATTGGGGGGCTGGGGCGCTTATTCAAAACCCCGCCGAAGAAAGCGTTAAATCCGGCAATAATGATTTGCCCGAAGGCAAGGTGCTGGAAACATGGTCCGGTGTTGTTGATCAGTCTTGGACAGATTACAACGGCCATATGACGGAGTTCCGCTATCTGGAAGTGTTCAGCATGGCAACGGATCGCTTGTTGGTCTGGATTGGCGGCGGCCCTGCTTATGTCGAAACCGGCGCGTCATGGTACACGATTGAAACCCATATCAAGCATCTCGATGAAGTGGCGGCGGGAAAACCGATGCGGGTGGAAACCCAATTGGTTCAGCATGATGATAAACGCATCCATCTGTTCCACCATCTTTATGGTGTGGAAAAGGGCAATCTGCTGGCCACGGGTGAGCATATGTTGATGCACGTGGATATGACGGAAGGGCGGTCCAGCGTCATGCCCGATGCCATGAAATCCATGTTGGATGTGATCGCGGATCGGCAATCGGATCTGCCCAAGCCTGACGCGGCGGGGGCGGCGATTGGCCTCAGAAAAAAGTAAAATGTTAAGATTAAGGTTATCACTGGAGAGTGGATCATGCAGTTTGGATTGACCGAAGAACAAGAAATGATCGTCGATACCGTTCGGTCTTTTGTGGAAAATGAAATTTATCCGCTTGAAGATCAAATTGAACGTCTTGGCGAAGTGCCGAAAGAGATCGCCGATGAGATTAAATCCAAGGTCTTGGGTATGGGGTTTTACGCGCCGAATTTCCCTGAAGAGGTTGGCGGCGGCGGTTTGAACCATTTGGAGTTCGCTTTGCTGGAACGTGAGTTGGGTCGAGGTTCAATGGCGTTGACTCATTTCTGGGGGCGGCCGCAAAATATCTTGATGGCTTGCGAAGGCGAACAGCGTGAAAAATATCTCTTGCCAGCGGTGCGAGGTGAGCGGATGGACGCGCTGGCCATGACCGAACCTGATGCGGGGTCAGATGTCCGCGGGATGAAAACAACCGCCCGCCGTGATGGTGACGATTGGATTTTAAACGGCACCAAGCATTTTATTTCCGGCGCGGCTCATGCGGATTTTGTCATTGTCTTTGTCGCCACAGGGGAAGACATGACCGATAAAGGCCCGAAAAAGCGGATCACCTGTTTTCTGGTGGATCGTGGGCATCCCGGGTTTGAAATCAGCCATGGGTATCATTCGGTCTCGCATCGCGGCTATGACAATATGGTGCTGAGCTTTGATGATTGCCGCCTGCCCAATAGTCAGGTCTTGGGCGAAGTTGACGGCGGTTTTGATGTCATGAACACTTGGCTTTATGCAACACGGATTACGGTGGCCGCCATGTGTGTGGGGCGTGCCCGCCGTGTCTTGGATATTGCCACCCAATATTGTGTTGACCGCAAGCAATTCGGCCAGCAGATCGGGAAATTCCAAGGGGTGAGTTTTAAACTGGCCGATATGGTGACCGAAATTGACGCCGCCGATTGGCTGACCTTGGCATCGGCATGGCGGCTTGATGAAGGGCTTGAAGCCAATCGCGAGATTGCATCGGCGAAACTTTATGCCTCTGAAATGCTGGCGCGGGTGACGGATGAAGCGATACAAATCCACGGCGGGATGGGGCTGATGGCTGATCTGCCGCTGGAACGGTTCTGGCGCGATGCGCGGGTTGAACGGATTTGGGATGGCACATCTGAAATTCAGCGTCATATCATTAGCCGTGATATGTTGCGCCGCCTCGGTGGTTAAGCCTGAAAGGTCTGGCCATGCCTAACCCTAATCTTGCCCCTAACCCGACTTCATTTAATCAGGAGTCATTGCAGCGGCTGTTGCGGCCACGGCATATTGTGGTGATGGGTGGGCGCTGGGCGGAAGCGGTGATTGTCTCCTGCCTTGATATGGGGTTTGAAGGCGAAATCTGGCCTGTTCACCCCAATAAGGCAGAGATTAACGGCATTAAAGCTTATCCCTCTTTGGATGCGTTGCCGGAACCGCCTGACGCGGTCTTCTTAGGGATTAACCGCCATGCCTCCATCGAGATGATCAAAGAATTATCCGCCATGGGCGCGGGCGGGGTGGTGGCTTTTGCCTCAGGTTTTGCCGAAGTCGATGATGGCGCGGATTTGCAACAAGAATTGGTTGCCGCCGCTGGCGCTATGCCTGTGTTAGGGCCAAATTGCTATGGCATGATCAACTATCTGGACGGGGCGTTGTTATGGCCTGACGTGCATGGCGGGGCGCGGGTGGAGAGCGGGGTGGCGATCATCACGCAGTCATCAAACCTGTCGATTAACCTGACGATGCAAACCGCTGGCCTGCCGATTGCTTATATGCTGACCTTGGGCAATCAAGCGATGATCGGCATGGCGGCCTTGATTGATGCGGTGGCGGCGGATGATCGGGTGACGGCCATTGGCCTTCATATTGAAGGCATCCGTGATGCTGATGTTTTTGCCGAAGCCGTCAAGACGGCAAAGGCGCGGGGCAAACCCTTGGTGGCGATTAAAGCAGGCGCATCCGAAGGCGCGCAGGCCATGACCTTTTCCCATACCGCGTCTTTGGCGGGGGCGCATCGCGTGTCGCTGGCCTTCCTCAAGCGGCTCGGCATTGGCGTGATTGAAAGCGTGGATGGGTTTCTGCAAACCCTGTCTTTGCTGCATCTTTTTGGCAAGATTGACGATTCCAGCATCCTGACCTTGTCCTGTTCAGGGGGGGAGGCCTCATTAATCGCTGATACGGCCGACCGCCATGGGCTGATCATGCCGCCGTTGAGCGAGCAGGCCAGCGATGCGATCAGGGCAACGGTGAACCCGCTGGTGACGGTCAGCAATCCTTTTGATTATCACACTTTTGATTGGGGGGATCGCGCCCGTTTAACGGCGACTTTTACCGCCAGTATGCAGGCCGACCAAGGGGTCAGTATTTTGATTATTGATTTCCCACGGCAAGAATTGGGACGGGCTGATGATTGGCAATTGGCCATTGACGCTTGGTCAGATGCCCAGCAAGCAACAGGCAAGATCGCCGTGGTTCTTGCCAGTATGCCTGAATTGCTGCCGCCTCATATTGCCCATGATCTGGTGGCGCGAGGCATCGCGCCCCTGCGCGGGTTTGATGCGGGACTGTCGGCGATCGCCGCCGCCCATCAAGCCAGCCAGCCGAGTGATTACCATCCGATTGGGTTGAACCCTATTGATGCTGATGCTGAAATGGAAAGCCTTGGCGAAAAACAAGCCAAAACAGTGCTGGCCGAATTTGGTGTCGCGGTGCCAGACGGTATTTTGGCCACAAGCCTTGATGATGCGCTTTCTTTCGGGGAAGATAAAAATCTGGTGATGAAAATCACAACTGTCGCCCATAAAACCGAAGAAGATGGGGTCAGGCTCAACATCAAGGGCAAAGAGGCGATTGCAAAAGCTTGGGAAGATTTATCGCCATCAGGGCCTGTCTTGATGGAAGACATGATTGATGATGGTGTTGCCGAAGTGATTATTGGTGTGGCGCGGGATCCGTTATTGGGGCTTCATCTGGTGATCGGGATGGGCGGGATCTTAGCAGAATTGACCCGCGATACAGCCTTGGTGATGATGCCCGCGAGCCGCGATGATCTGTCGGATGCGATTGACAGCACCATGGTGGCGGCCTTGCTGGCGGGCTATCGCGGCAAGCCAAAAGGGGATCGCAAGGCGTTGATTGATCTGATCATGGCGGTGCAGGATTTCGCCATACAGCATCAAACAAGGCTGGTGGAAATGGATATAAACCCGGTGATGATCAGGCCAGAAAACCGTGATGGTAACGCTAAGCCGCAAGGCGCGGTCGCGGTTGATGCTTTAATCCGCTGGGCAAAGTCATGAAAAGGAGATGAACATGACGGATGTGATCAAAACAAAACGTGATGGCGCGGTGTTTGAAGTTGAACTTGATCGCCCGAAAGCCAATGCGATTGATCTGGCGACAAGCCGCCAAATGGGAGAGGTCTTCAAAGAATTTCGTGATGACCCTGAATTGCGGGTGGCGATTGTTAGCACCGCGGGCGAAAAGTTTTTCTGCGCCGGATGGGATTTAAAAGCCGCCGCCGATGGCGATGCGGTCGATGGTGATTACGGTGTTGGCGGTTTTGGGGGGTTGCAAGAATTGCGCGGGCTCAACAAGCCGGTGATCGCGGCGGTTAATGGCATGGCTGTTGGCGGCGGATTTGAATTGGCCTTATCCTGTGACATGATCTATTGCAGTGACCATTCCAGTTTTGCCTTGCCGGAGATTAAAGCCGGAACCTTGGCGGACGCGGCGACGGTGAAATTGCCAAAACGTATCCCGCATCATGTCGCCATGGAAATGCTATTCACTGGCCGTTGGATGGATGCCAAGGAAGCCCATCATCATGGGTTGGTCAATGCTGTCATGCCGCAAGAAGAATTGATGGATCATGTCCGTTCCATCGCGCGTGATTTGGCGGCAGGCCCGCCATTGGTTTTCGCGGCGATCAAAGAGGTTGTTCGTGACGCGGAAAATCAAACCTTTCAGGATATGATGAACCGCATCACCAAAAGAAAACTGGCAACGGTCGATATTCTTTATGACAGTGAGGATAACTTGGAAGGGGCGAAAGCCTTTGCGGAAAAGCGTGACCCTGTCTGGAAAGGAAAATAGCCCTATATCATGATGACCCTTTTCATAATGAATGAGCGTTATCATGACCCCCAATGTTAAAACCTTGATGAAGGCATTGCCTTTAAAATCCACAATCACCGCTGGTTGTTTGGCCATCAGCCTAGTCGCCTTGCCTCTGTTGAGCCCAGTGGTGGGGAGCAATCCACACGCGATGGCGGCGGGTGATTATTCATCAACACCTGCTGAATCAGCATTGATGAAAGCGGCGAAAAAAGACATTAAAAATAACGATTATCAATCGGCATTTGATCGCCTGATGGCCGGGATTGGGGCTGAGGCGAATAACGCCGATTTCCATAATTTATTGGGGTTTTCCGCCCGCAAAACAGGCCGCTATGAACTTTCGGAAAAGCATTACACCAAAGCCCTGTCGCTCAACCCAAAACACAAGCAAGCCATGGAATATATGGGCGAGTTATACCTAACGCTTGGCCAGATTGATCAAGCGGAAGCCCTGCGCGAGCGGTTGGATAAAGTCTGTTGGTTGGGCTGTAGTGAGCTGGATGATCTGGATAAAGCCATCCAAGATTGGAAATCAAAAAACCAATCGTAACGGCGTGATCAGGTTGAACCACGTTCATTAAGTTCAGCCAATTTTTGCTGGGCGGATGGCGAAAGGCCACCATTATTGGCTTGATCGTCACCGCCGGCATCATCACCGCCAAATGACCCCACTGGCATATCAAAATCATCGCCGCCAATGGGCGAGACATCGACTGTGACTTCATGTTTCGGTTTTGTATCTTCAGGAGTGTTTTCAGGGGCGGTGATGTCTTCAATGGGGATAAAATCATCCTCACCATCTTCAGCGAAATCATCTTCAAAACTGTCTTCAGCATCGTCTTCAATATGGTCAGAAGGGTCTGCGCCAAAACCGCCGAAATCAGTATGAATCCCTAAATCAGGATCATCATCCTCTGTGTCCTCAAAGAACAGCTCATCTTCGTTATTATTATCGTTGTCCGTCATGTCGTTTTCGGTCGCCACGGGCATGATGAAATCTTCATTAAAGTCAGATTGATCTGATGATGCTGTGCTCGTGCCAGTGCCAGCCCCAACATTTGTCATGGCGGCGGCGGTTGAGGCATCAAGGGTGAAGGATTGCACAGGCTGAGACGACACAATGGGCTTTGGCGCGTCATCAACAGGATCAGGGTGATCAAGGCTGGCGATTAAACTGCTGTCATCAACCACGGGCATAACACCAACCGCCAAATCATCATCAATGGATAAGGGCTTGCGCTTATCGGCAACAGGATAAAGCGGCAGGGGGCTGTCAGGGATTTTCGCCAAGTTTTTCATCACCGACTTTGGTGTGCCTTTTGCCTTTTTGGGGCGGCGGGCAGGTTTAGCCGCTTTAACAGGCTTAGCCTTAGGTTCTTTGATTTTCTTCGGACGGCCTTTCTTTGGTTTGAGCCGAGAGATCAAAAGGATCATCACCAAAAAGATAAAGGCGCAAGTGATCAAGAATAAAGGCTTGCCATATTGATTAACGGCAAGGCGAAGAACACCGTTGCTTTCCACAACGCTGGCCACTTGCGGCAAGGCATAGAACTGCTGAATGAAAAGGTCGAGCTGTTCCATTATCCCGCCTCATCCAGATTAAAGCGGTCAACAAATTCACTGACCAATTTATGTTGCCATTCATGGGCTTCTAATTCCCATGGCCGAATGGTGTAGGGGATTTGATCAATCAAACCAATTTTAACCCCAAGCCATTGGGCGGTGAATTTTTCAGGCTTGCCCGGGGCAGGGGCTTTGCCCAAGAGCATATACCGACCCGAAGCCACTTGTGCGATATGGATCCATTCATGGGCCAATTTCAGCATGGTTTCCAACACATCATTCTGGCGCTGGATGACGCAATCAAAGTGATCAGGCGGGATGGGTTTGCCGCGCTTTTTCATCGCCAGCATATCGCGGCGTTGCAACCCCATTTGGGTGTTATCCGCGGAAACACCGCTTGAAACCAGCCGGATGGTGACCGTAACCTCTCCCCTTCGGTCAGGGGCGATTAAGCGATCATGGAAATAGCGGCACGCCGCTTCCGCCAGTTCGCCAAGCGCGGGTTCAATGTTATGTGTTTCAAAAGTCAGCATAAAGTCACAAGTGCTGGAAAATACTTCCCCTAATTTAGGGCAAGTTACCGTTATTCTTCAAGTTTTCTTTGGTTTTATTTTATCATTCTTTTGTTTGTGATGGCTTTGGCCACGGCCTGATAAACCAAAAGAACACAAGTATGACGAGATTTAAACGCTCGAATAGGGTGAAACGCCTCTCCGCCGGATAGGGGTATATCCTGATTTTGGGTCAGGGCATCTTCAATCTTTTGGGGCAATTCAAGGGCGTGGTCTGTATCCATTTCGATCAACGCCCCCAAAGCAAAGCCTGTTGAAGCTTCACAAATGGCGCAACCTTGGGTTTCAGCGGAAACATGGGTGATCTTGCCGTTGTTGATGTTAAGCGCAACATGGACTTCATCACCGCAGGTTGGGTTTTTCATAGCTGCGGTGGCATCGGGATGGGCAAGCGGCTGTGATTGCCGCGCGTCTCTGGCGTATCCAAGGATTTGATCCTGATAAAGCTGGGTGAGATCTGCCATGATTTGCCTGTCATGTCGGTGAAAACTTTATGTTTTATTATTAAACGTGTTATCATCAGTTATGAAACAGGTTTTTTGACGCAACACCAAGATATTAATATTAAGATAAAGGACTTCACCATGGGGTTATCCCTTGCCGCAACACGAATTTTAGCAACTTTAGGCCCGGCCAGCAGTGATAAAGACTGCATCAGGGCGATGGTGGACGCTGGCGCAAATGCCTTTCGCATGAATTTTAGCCATGGCACCCAAGAAGACCACGCCGCCCGCCACAAAGTCATTCGTGAAGTTGCCGAAGAAACAGGCCAACCCATCACCATCTTGGCTGATTTGCAGGGGCCCAAACTCCGCATTGGTGAGGTTGAAGACAATGTTGTGTTGAAGAAAGGCGATACGTTCACCTTTCAGCTCGAACCCGTGATGGGCAATGCCGAACGGGTATGCCTGCCTCATGTTGAAATTTTTGATGCGATTTTGCCTGGCCATCGGATGATGGTAAACGATGGCAAATTGCAATTTATGGTCACCGGCGTTGATAAAGGGTTGATCATCACCCGCGTTGATGTTGGCGGGGCGTTGACCGACCGAAAAGGCGTTAATGTTCCTGATGTCGAATTAAACATCAGCCCCCTGACCGAAAAAGACAGGGCTGATCTGGATTTCGCCTTGGATTTAGGGGTCGATTGGGTCGCCTTATCCTTTGTCCAGCGGGTCAGCGATTTGATCGAAGCCCGCAGTATTATCCGTGATCGCGCCGCGATTATGTCCAAGATTGAAAAGCCAAAGGCGTTGGAAATCTTGGAAGATTTGATCGTCGCATCCGATGGCGTGATGATCGCAAGGGGCGATCTGGGGGTTGAATTGCCGCCGGAACGTGTCCCCGGGGCGCAAAAAGACATCACCCGCATTTGCCGCCGTGTCGGCAAGCCTGTTGTGGTGGCAACCCAAATGCTGGAATCCATGATTGATAACCCCATGCCAACCCGGGCGGAAGCGTCTGACGTCGCCACGGCGGTGATGGATGGCGTGGATTGCGTCATGCTTTCGGCGGAAACCGCATCAGGGAATTATCCTGTTGAGACGGTTTCTATCATGCACCGGATTTTAGAAGAGACCGAAAAGCGTGACGGCTATTTTGAAAATCTGGCCTATACCGCCATTGATGGACACACGACCTATCACGCGGTGGCGGAAAGCGCGACCCAATTGGCTCAGCATATTGATGCAAGAGCGGTGGTGGCGTTTTCAACCTCAGGGGCAACCGCTGTGCGTTTGTCACGGGAACGCCCGCCGCTGCCAATTGTCATGATGACGCCTAATCAAACCGCAAGACATCGGATGAATATCCTGTGGGGGATCAACAGTATTTTGACCGAAGAATACCCAAGCTTTGATCAAGCGTTGGATGGCATCAGTTCATTAATGCTGGAAAATGAGATGGGTCAGCCGGGCGATCAGGTGATTGTGGTGGCGGGCACACCCTTTGGCGTGGTGGGAACCACCAACACCATTCGGGTGCTTAATCTGCATAATGATCGATAAATTCTGCTAAAGCGGATGCCAGTTTTGCGCAATCCTGATCATCAAGATCACGGTGAATAACACAGCGCATCCGCCGCCCGGGGCTGATCCGGCAATCGCGTTCCGCCATAAAGGATTTCAGATGGCCCAACGCTTCATCGCTGATGGATTTGTCGTCATCGCCAAAATGGATGAACAGCATATTGGTTTCAACCTGATCCAGATCAATCCGTAAGCCTTTGATGGTGGCGAGCTGTTCTGCCAGCGTTTTGGCACGGTTATGGTCATCTTTCAGGCGGTCAATATTATGATCAAGAGCATAGATGCCAGCGGCGGCCAGCACCCCTGTTTGCCGCATCCCGCCGCCAAGCATTTTGCGCAACCGCCGGGCTTGATGGATAAACGCCTCATCCCCCACCAAGACAGACCCTGCTGGCGTGCCCAGACCTTTTGACAGGCAAAGCGAGACGCTGTCATAGCCTTTAACCAGTTCTTTTGCGGTTGTGCCAAGCGCCACCACCGCGTTCATCAATCTTGCGCCATCACAATGCGCTTTCAGGCCGTTGTCATGAGCGAGGCTTGCCATTTGATCCATATAGTCTTGCGATTGCACCATGCCGTTGACGGTGTTTTCAACACATAAAAGGCGGCTGATGGCGCTGTGGGAATCATCAGGCTTGATGGCGGCAATAACATCTTGAGGGTTGAGCGCGCCGCGGGCATCAACGGGAAGGGGGCAAGGAAAAACACTGCCTAAAACAGCGGTGCCGCCCGCTTCATAGGTATAGATATGATAATTCTTGCCAATGATATATTCATCGCCGCGCCCACAATGCGCCATCACGCCAATCAGGTTGGATTGCGTGCCTGTTGGCATAAAAAGGCCGGCTTCTTTGCCCATCAGCTCAGCGGCTTTGGCTTCAAGGGCGTTGGTGGTGGGATCATCGCCATAAACATCATCCCCCAATTCCGCGTTTTGAATGGCGGCCATCATCCCTTGGTCAGGGCGGGTGACGGTATCACTGCGAAAATCAGCAAGATTGGTTTTAGTATCCGATGCGGCGGCGGCGGCATACATGGGCAGACCTCTTTTGGCTAAATGGCGATGGCGGCGACAATATGAACTCGAGGGTCAGGCCCGCCGTTAAGGGCGGTGTGATAACCTCTTGTATCGGTGAAATAAACCGATCCATCCGCGGGCAAATGGGTGCAGTGGTGATTAACGATAAATAATGACCCGGGGTTGGTTACAAGCGGGATATGCACCCGTGGTTCAGGGTCACGGTGCCATGAATTGCAAGAATAAATAGCTTTTGATAACACCCGCATCCGCCCCAAGGTGAAGCGAGATTTGAGAGCGTTGAACACATCTTCAAAGGCGGTGCCCGAAAACACAGGGTTTAATTCCGTATAGGCGTGCTCATCCACCAATTCTTCCACCGCGACTTCTTCATAGCGGTCATCAAGGCGGGTGTAATAACGGCCGGATAAATCAGTTTCTGTCAATTCCGTTGCCCCGGGGCGGCGGTTAACTGGTAAGGCTTTAAAAACATCACCATGGTAATCGGTGGTTTTTAAAATCCCCTCCAAATCACGATTAAGGGCGGCCAGATCAACCTGCATATCAAGTTTACAAATGCCAGGACCGGGAACAAATTCAGCAACACTGGTGGTGTTCGGGAAATGCGCCAAATGATCATTGATCATTTTACGGTCTTTTTCGATGGTATCCATGGCGGCCTCCTTGATCAGACAATTTTGATTTATCTGATTTTTCTTTAGGCTATGATTTCAACAGAAAAATTACATCGTAGGCAAGATAAATTATAGTGTCGCCAGCATCATTGTGGTGATAGGGTGAATGGTCTTCACCATAAGGATTTGGAATGCCCTATAGCGGTTTTATTATTGGCGTGATCGCCAGCATGATTTGGGGCTTTACGCCAATCTTCTTTAAATTGATGGAAGATTTTTCACCGCAAGAAGTGGTGGCGCATCGCATTATCTGGACGGTGGCGGCGATGTTGGTCTTCGCCTATTTCACTGCCCGCCTGCCAAGATTGGTCTATGCCTTGAAAACATGGCGGGAGATGCGGTCGATTATCTTCAGCGGCATTTTGATGGCGACCAATTGGCTGACGTTTATTTACGCCGTGACCAATGACAAAATCGTTGATGCCAGCCTTGGATATTATATCTACCCGTTGATGGTGGTGGCGGTTGGTGTCTTCGGCCTTGGGGAGAAATTGCATCGTCTGGAATGGCTGGCGGTGGGGCTGGCGTTTTTAGGGGTTTTGCTGAAAACCTATGAAAATGGCGGCGCGCCTGTGATCGCACTCGTCGTCTCAACCAGTTTTGTGGCTTATACCTTGCTGAACAAAACCCGTGAAACAGGACCAGTTGTGGGGCTTTTGGCTGAGGCGATTGTGCTATCACCCATAGCCTTGGTGTTTTTGGGCTTTTTGATGATGACCGGCGATGGCCAGTTCATCCAAGGTGGCGGGCTTAACACCGGATTGGCGATTGCAACAGGGGTGGTGACAGCGGTGCCATTGGCGATGTTTATCGCCTCCAGCCGCGCCATTGGGATCGCTGTTTCAGGCTTGTTGTTTTATCTGGCGCCGACATTTCATCTGATTTGCGGGGTGGTGATTTATCAAGAACCGTTCAGCCGCTTGGATGGATTTGCCTTTGGGTTGATCTGGCTGGCCTTGGCGGTGCTGGCCTATAAAAATTTCAGCCGCAAGGATGCGCTCCCCACGGCTGAATAAAATTGGTTAAGAGACGTTCTGTTTCGATTTATTCTTCAACAGTCGCCTTGATGATTTGATCAGGTTCAGCAGGCGGTTCACCCACATTGATGGCTTCAACCGCGTCCATGCCGCTTTCAACCTGCCCCCAGACGGTGTATTGGCCGGTCAAATGGCTGCAACCATCAAAGCAGATAAAGAACTGGCTGTCGGCGCTGTCAGGGCTCATGGCGCGCGCCATGCCAACGGTACCATATTGATATTGGTAACTAGAAAATTCAGCCTTCAGGTTTTCACCTGACCCGCCCATGCCTGTGCCTGTGGGGTCGCCGGTCTGTGCCATAAACCCAGGGATAACACGGTGGAAAATAATGCCATCGTAAAAGCCTTCATTGGCCAAGGTTTTAATGCGGGCGACATGGTTAGGCGCCAATGTTTCAAGAAGCGCGATGCGAATTTCGCCCTTTGTGGTTTCCAGCACCAGCGTGCCAGCTGCATTTGCGGTTGCGGTCATGGTGAATATCAAAGCTCCAATTAAAGACAGAAATGAAAGGCGCATGGGCCTTAACCCCCAATCTGGTGATCAATAAACTGTTGTTCTGCCTCTCAATTTAAGGCGGGTCAAGGTATCTTAAAGGGTGGCGGTAAGATTTACGATTTGATCCGTAATTATTTTTGATTTTTCTGATGAAAAGGCTTGTCATTTTTTCATTTCGGTGAAAAAGTAATGAAAATTTTCATGGGGTGATCCTATGTTGAAGACATCTGAAGACACTGTGTTTTCAAAAAAAATGAATCGAGACTTGCCGACCAATGTCGCGGGTCTTGAGGGGGAATTAACGTCTTCAGGCCTGATCGGCAATGACATCAGAGCATTGCGCCAAGGCCGTGGGTTGACCTTATCGGCTTTGGCCAAAAAACTTGACCGTTCTGTGGGCTGGTTAAGCCAAGTGGAACGCGGCACGTCTGAACCTAATTTGGCGGATATTCGCCTGATCGCCGGAATTTTTAACCTGCCTGTCAGTTTCTTTTTTTCACATACCCCGCCGAGCGATGAATCAAGCTATATCGTGCGCGCTGAATCGCGCCGCAAGATGCGGGATGATGACACTTTTCTTACCGAAGAATTGCTCTCGCCGGATTTGGGCGGCGCTTTTGAATTGGTGCGGTCTGTTTTCGCCGCGGGGTCTTCAAGCAATGGCACAGTTAACCGCCCCACCGAAGAAGCCGGATATATCATTAAAGGCGAATTGCGCCTGACCATTGACGGTCAAGTTTTTGACCTAGGGCCAGGCGATAGTTTTTCATTCTCCCATGAAACCATGTCATGGGAAAACAAAGGCACTATTGACGCGGAAGTGATCTGGGTGATCGCCCCGCCAATTTATTAATCACGTATGGGATAAGTGAGGATATTATGACTGATCAAGCACAAGATACAAATAAAGCCACCGGTAAATTGCCATCAACCGCAAGGGTTGTCGTCATCGGCGGGGGTTCTGTTGGGACATCTGTTCTTTACCATTTGGCCAAGATGGGCTGGACAGATTGTGTGCTGCTGGAAAAGAACGAATTGACATCAGGTTCAACTTGGCACGCGGCGGGGAATTGCCCCAATTACGCCGCCAATTGGACCATCATGCAGATGCAGTCTTATTCAAACCGCCTTTACCGCACCTTGGGCGAAGAGGTTGACTACCCGATGAATTATCACGTCACCGGCGCGATCCGATTGGCTCATTCAAAAGAACGGATGGAAGAGTTCCGCCATGTTGAAGCCATGGGTCGCCAGATGGGCATTGAATTTCAAGAAATGTCACCTGCTGAAATGCAAGAGGTGTATCCGTTCCTTGAAACCCATGATCTTGCGGGTGGCCAGTGGGATCCGCTGGATGGTGATATTGACCCCGCGCAGTTGTCACAGGCTTTTGCAAAAGGCGCTCGTGATCTTGGCGCGCAAGTCATCCGCTTTTGTCCAGTGACAGGTGTTGAACGGGTCAATGATGAATGGCTGATCAAAACCGATAACGGCGATATTCGTTGTGAATATGTGGTCAACGCCGCGGGGTATCGTGCTGATGAGATTGGCAAGATGTTTGGCCGCGACGTGCCTTGTGTATCCATGGCGCACCAGTATTTGATCACCGAAAGCATTGATGAGCTGACCAACCGCAAAGAAAAACTGCCGTTGTTGCGTGATCCGGACAGCTCTTATTACCTGCGTCAGGAAAAAGATGGCCTGTTGTTGGGGCCTTATGAATACAATTGTAAAGCCCATTGGGTAACAGAAGATGACCCGCGTCCGGCGGATTTCTCCTTCCAATTGTGGAACGATGATCTGGAACGTCTGGAATGGTATATCGAAGATGCTATTAACCGTGTTCCTATTCTGGGGTCAGGCGGCATCACCCGGGTGGTGAACGGGCCTATTCCTTACGCCCCTGATGGCTTGCCATTGATCGGGCCTATGCCGGGCGTGCCAAACGCTTTTGAAGCTTGTGTCTTTACCTTTGGTATTGTTCAGGCGGGCGGCGCTGGTAAATTGATGGCGGAAATGATCACCGAAGGTGAAACCGAAAGCGACAGCTGGGCTGTTGACCCGCGCCGTTTCACCGATCACGTTGACCGTGATTATTCCATCGCCAAGGCGATTGAAACCTATAGCCATGAATACGCCATGCATTTCCCGCATATCCAATGGCCAGCGGGTCGCGGGGCTAAAACATCTCCGCTTTATGACACATTGAAGTCAAAAGGCGCGGCCTTTGGCTCATACGGCGGCTGGGAACGTGTTGAATATTTCTTGGCGGATGGCGAAGAAGAAAAGATGGTGGACAGCTATAACCACCAGCCTTCATTTGATGCCGTCGGCGCAGAATGTCGCCATGTTGCTGAACACGCTGGTCTGCTCGACCTGACAGGCTTCAGCCGCTATGAGATTAAAGGCGAAGGCGCTCGGGCTTGGCTGGATAGTCTGGTGACAGGCCGCTTGCCAAAAGAAGGCCGCATCGGTTTGATCTATTTCGCCACCGAAAAGGGCAAGACGCTGACGGAAATGACCGCCACCTGCTTCGGCGATAATCATTTCTGGCTGATCACCGGCGCGGGCGCGCTTTGGCATGACCGTGATTGGCTGCTGCATCAGATGCCGCAGGATGGTTCTGTTGAATTCAAAGACATCACCCGTGATATGGGGTCGTTGTTGCTGACAGGGCCGAAATCACCGGCAATCTTTGAAAAACTGACCGGCGGCAGTGCCGCGCAAGCCGACTTCCCGTGGTTGAGCCATCAGAACGTGTCCATCGGCGGGATTAACGCTGTTGCTATTCGCGTGTCTTTCGCTGGTGAAGCGGGATGGGAATTCCATGCTGATATGGGTCAATTGCATGATGTTTGGGATGCCATTATGGCCGCGGGTGAAGACCATAACCTTGGGCTGTTTGGGATGCTGGCGCTTGATTCCATGCGTCTTGAAAAAGGCTATCGTTCATGGAAATCTGACCTGACTTCAGATTACACGATGCTGGAAAGCGGGCTGGGCCGTTGGGTCAACCTCAATAAAGAAAACTTTGTTGGTAAAGCCGCGCTTCAGGCGGAAATGCAACGCGGCGCATCAAAAGCCTTTGTCACCATGACGGTTGAAGACCCCACCGATGGTGAGCCTTTTGGCGATGCGGTTTATCTGTCGCCTATTCAGTCTGACGGCAAAGACGTTGGGCTGGTGGTTTCCGCAGGCTATGGCCACCGTGTCGGCAAATCCATTGCTTATGGCGTCATTGAGCAAACCGCGATTGATGCTGGTCTTTCTAACCTTTCCATCAGTGTTCTAGGGCGCGATCGTAAAGCCGCGATTGTCGAAGGTGACGCGCTTTATGATGCTGGCCACGAAAAAGTGAGGGCATAATCATGGCAACACTTCCACAACACGCTAAAGCCGTCATTATTGGCGGTGGGGTGGTCGGCTGTTCCGTCGCCTATCACCTGACAAAACTGGGCTGGACCGATGTTGTCTTGCTGGAACGCAAACAATTGACTTGCGGGACAACATGGCACGCCGCGGGGCTGATCGCGCAATTGCGCGCCACCCAAAACATGACGCGCTTGGCGAAATATTCGCAAGAATTGTATTTCAATCTTGAAGATGAAACAGGCGTGGCCACGGGCATTAAGCGCAACGGTTCCATCACCGTGGCCTTGACCGACGAACGGATGGAAGAGCTTCGCCGTTCAGCAGCGATGGCGCGGGCATTCGGGGTGGAAATTGATGAAATCCCCACCGATGAAATCGCCCGTCTTTACCCCGGGTTGAATGTTGAAGACGCGGTTGGCGGTGTTTGGTTGCCAAAAGATGGTCAGGGCGATCCGGTAAACATTACCCAAGCTTTGGCGAAAGGCGCGAAAATGCGCGGCGCGAATATCATCCAAGGCGTAAAGGTCACCGGCGTTACTGTTGAAGATGGAAAAGCCGTTGGCGTTGAAACAGAAGACGGCAATATCCGTGCTGATTTCGTTGTTAATTGCGGCGGGATGTGGGCGCGTGAAGTGGGCGCCATGGCCGGTGTTGCCGTGCCGCTTCATGCTTGTGAACATTTCTACATTGTCACCGAAGGCATTGAAGGGTTGCAAAGCAATTTGCCGGTGTTGCGGGTGCCGGATGAATGTGCCTATTACAAAGAAGATGCGGGCAAAATTATGCTGGGGGCGTTTGAGCCAAACTCAAAGCCTTGGGGGATGGATGGTATCCCTGAAGATTTTGAATTTGATAGCCTGCCCGAAGATTTTGACCATTTTGAACCCATCCTTGAAAAAGCGGTTGAACGTCTGCCGGTTCTGGGCACAGCGGGGATTCAAACCTTCTTTAATGGTCCGGAAAGCTTTACCCCCGATGACCGCTATATCCTTGGCGAAGCCCCTGAAGTGAAGAATTTCTTTGTGGCGGCTGGCTTTAATTCGGTGGGGATTCAATCCGCGGGTGGCGCGGGCATGGTGCTGGCCGAATGGATGGATAAAGGCAACGCCCCCATGGATTTATGGGATGTCGATATTCGCCGGATGCAACCTTTCCAAGTCAATAAAAAATACCTGCATGATCGGGTGAGTGAAACCCTTGGTCTGCTTTACGCGGATCACTTCCCTTACCGCCAGTTTGAAACAGGGCGGGATGTTCGCCGTTCACCGCTGCATCACCGTTTAGAAGATGCCGGGGCGTGTTTCGGAGAAGTGAACGGCTGGGAACGTGCCAATTGGTTCTTGCCTGCCGCTGAACGTGCCGCGGGCAAAACCGCTGAATATGAATATTCATGGAAACGTCAAAACTGGTTTGAGCATAACGCCGCTGAACATAAAGCCATTCGTGAAACGGTGGGGATGTTCGATATGTCCAGTTTCGGCAAGATCATGGTCATGGGCAAAGATGCCGAAGCCGTGCTTCAGTTGGTGGCGGGCAATGATGTTGCCGTTGATAATGGCAAGATCGTCTATACCCAATTCTTGAATAGCGATGGCGGGATCGAAGCGGATGTGACCATCACCAGATTGTCTGCAGACCGCTTTATTATCGTGACCCCTGCCGCCACCATCCGCCGTGATATTAACTGGATTGAACGTCATATTCCTGATGGCGCGCATTGTTCGGTCATGGATGTGACGGCGATGGAAAGCGTCATGGTGGTGATGGGGCCGCAATCCCGTGACTTCCTGCAACCGTTGATCCCGCAAAGCCTCGCGAATGAAGATTTCCCCTTTGGCACAATGCAAGAGGTTGAAATCGGTTACGCCACGGCGCGCGCCCATCGCGTGACTTATGTCGGTGAATTGGGCTGGGAGCTCTATGTATCGGCGGATATGGCGGTGCATGTTTATGATGAATTGATGAAGCGTGGCCAAGACCATGCCATCACCCATTGTGGCTTGCATACGCTTGATTCCTGCCGCATCGAAAAAGCCTTCCGCCATTTCGGGCATGATATTTCCAACGAAGATCATGTGCTGGAAGCAGGCTTGGGCTTTGCCGCGAAAATTGGCAAGCAATCGGGCCGGTTCGGTGATTTCATTGGCCGTGAAGCGGTGATGCGCAAGAAAGAAGACGGGCTGAACGCGCGTTTGATGCAGTTCAAATTAAAAGACCCGATGCCGCTTCTTTATCACAATGAAGCCATTCTCCGTGATGGTGAGATTGTGGGGTATTTAACATCAGGAAATTACGGTCATCACCTTGGTGGTGCCGTTGGCCTTGGTTATGTCCCTTGCCGTGATAAAGGCGAAGATGCCAAATCGCAATTGGCGTCTGAATATATGATTGATGTGGCTGGACAAAAGGTCATGGCAGAAGTTAGCCTGAAGCCAATGTATGATCCAACCGCGGAACGCGTTAAAGCCTAGTTTTTCAGGAGTATTCGTGATGATCAATAAATCCCCTGTACCAAAATCACGCCGTGCTGGTGGCCGTCAGGCCAGAAAATCACTGAGAGCCGCCCCATTAGCCGAAGAATTACGCCCCGTGCGGGCAGGGCTTTCAGGCGGTTCCTACAAGCCGCTTGATGACGCGGCCATGACCGCGGTGATTGATGCGGTTTACCAAATCCTTGAAGAAATTGGCCTGAGCCAAGCGCCGGAATCCGGTGTTGAATATATGTGTTCCGTGGGCGCGATTGCTGGCGATGATGGACGGGTGCGTTTCCCCCGTCATGTGATTGATGAAACGCTGGAAAAAGCCGCGCGGAATATCACGCTTCATGGCCAGTCGCCTGAATTTGATCTCGAATTATCAGGGTCAAAAGTGCATTACGGCACGGCGGGGGCGGCTGTCCATCTGGTTGATGTGGCGGGCAATGCCTATAAAGAAAGTGAGCTGAAAGATATTTACGATGCCGCGCGGATCGTTGAAAAAATGGATAATATCCACTTCTTCCAGCGTCCTATGGTGGCGCGTGATGTTGAAGATGCTCGTGATCTGGACATTAACACGGTTTATGCCTCTGTTATCGGAACACGGAAGCACGTTGGCACCAGTTTCACCGAAGCTGAATATGTGCCTGAAGCCATCGAAATGCTGCATAAGATTGCCGGTGGTGAAGACGCGTGGCGGGCACGGCCATTTGTTTCAAATTCAAATTGCTTTGTGGTGCCGCCGCTTCGGTTTGCGACGGAATCCTGTTTGGTGATGGAAGAAGTCATCAAAGGCGGGATGCCGGTGTTACTGTTATCAGCGGGGCAGGCGGGGGCAACCGCGCCCGCATCCATCGCTGGCGCGGTGGCGCAAGCGGTTGCTGAAGTTTTGGCCGGGCTTGTTTATGTCAACGCGATGGTGCCCGGGCATCCTGCGATTTGCGGGACATGGCCATTTGTTTCAGATTTGCGGACTGGCGCGATGTCTGGCGGGTCAGGTGAACAAGGGCTGTTGACCGCCGCTTGCGCGCAAGTGCTGAACCATTTCAATCTGCCGTCTGGTGCCGCTTCTGGCATGGCGGATGCGAAAATGCCTGATGCGCAATCCGGCTATGAAAAAGGCTCAACCGCTGTTATGGCGGGGCTGGCTGGTCTCAACATGGCGTATGAAACCGCTGGTATGCACGCTTCGCTTCTGGGTTTCTGCCTTGAAAGCTTGATCATTGATAATGATATGCTGGGGCAATGTATGCGCTGTGTTCGCGGGGTTGAGGTGAATGAGCAAACTTTATCCGTTGACGTGATGAAAGATGTTTGCATGGGCGGCCCGGGGCATTATCTGGGGCATGATGCGACGATTAATGTCATGCAGACCGAATATGTCTATCCTGAACTGGCGGATCGGTCATCACCAAAGGAATGGGAAGAGCTGGGCAAGCCTGTGTTGAACGTGGAAGCGGCCAAACGCAAAGACGCGATCTTGTCTCAATTCATCCCTGATCATATCGGCAAAGATGTTGATGAAGTCATTCGCCAGTCCCATAAAATCTTGCTGGCGCGGGCGTAAGCTTGATTGCAGATGAAACAAAAGGGCGGCACGTGCCGCCCTTTTTTATGCTGAATTTTAATGGCAAGAAAACACTACTCATCCAGAAAAACGTCAAACCCACCCCAAATCATGCGCTTTCCATCAAAGGGCATATGCTCATTTGTGATGCGCGGGTCGGTCATGATTTTCTGAACCCCAGCCATGCGGGCATCACGAGAAGGCCAGACAAGCCATGATAAAACCACGACTTCATCCGCCTCTGCTTTGACCGCCATTGGAAAAGATGTCATTTCACCATCGGGGATGTCATCCCCCCATGTATCCACAACTCTGGTAACGCCGTGGTCTTTAAACACTTCGACCATTTTTTTGGCGTGCGCCATATAGGCGTCTTTTTGATCGGCTTTAACGGCCGCCACAAACCCATCGATATAAGTCATTGCTGACCTCCTCTGGTTGTTTGTGGCAAGTGTACCTTAATGGCGCTGTCCGTAATAGAGGGTGACGGTATGTTTCGCTTCGGCAAAGAACAACCAGCGGGAGACCATGACCCCAGCGATATGGATCAACGCCGCCAGCACCAAGGCCACAGGCGAAGACGCCGCCGCCAATAACGCCAAGCCAGGCAAGACAATCGCCAGACCAAGGCTGATTTTACGAAGGGTATCGGCGTGTTTGCGGGCAACGACAAATCCCATTTCATGCTGCAACCAGTTTTCTTCTGAATGAGGCGGCATCAACATACGGACAGGGCCTAACGCGCCAAGGCCGGTGGCGCTTTCAGGGGTGGAACCACTGCCTTCTGCCCCCGCTTGCTTGGACCATAACACCGCAACAACCGCCGCTGAAAGAAGCGCCAATAACGCGGGCTGGGTCAAAACAGAAGCATCTCCATTGGCCATTGCATCCATGGTGACAGCGGCGATCAACCCGCCAGCCAAAGCATAGCCAACAAACATGAATGGTGTCAGCGGGTGGAACCAGCGGGCAACCGTTTTTAATGACGCGTAGATCATGGCGGTGCACCAGATGGTTACCAGCGACAGGATCGCCACCGCAACGCCTAACACAAAATTAGGCGCGCCGTTCATATAGCCATCCACGGCAAAACCAAAGAGCAAAATGGTGGTCAAGGCCGCCAATACGCCTTCACGGGACAGCCAAGATGACCGCCATTGGGTCATCGCCCGCCATGCCCGTTCAGGGTGGCCAAGGTGCATGGTCGAAGAAACCACGCCAGCACCGATCAATGCCAAGGCAACGCCATTATACACCAGCCACCAAAAGGCGGTTGGCGCGGTGATCAACCCAAGGCCGATGATGGCGGCAAGGCCAAATCCAAGGCCGGAAAGGGTGGTGAAAACAATCAGGGAAAAGGCAGGACGCATGACGATTTCCTATTGCAAGCGATCAAGAGTTTTATCAAGCCAAGACCAGAAGCCAGCGCCTTCATTGGTCTGGGTATTGGCCAAAGCCACCAGATCAACAGGACCATCTTCTTCAATTTCAGCCTGACGTGGGCGAGGCGGCAGGTATTTGTTGACGGGCTTGGTGTCTTGTTCTGGCATCAGATCAAAACCGCCACGTTCCGCCACCAATTTGCTGACATCAGAATTGGGATCACCCAAATCACCGAAATGGCGAGCGCTGGTGGGGCAGGTGCGCACACAAGCGGGGATTTGGTCTTCTTCTTCCAAAGTTTCGTTGTAAATCCGGTCAACACAAAGGGTGCATTTCTTCATGACCCCTTCGGCAGGGTCCATCTCACGGGCGCCATAAGGGCAAGACCATGCGCAAAGACCACAGCCAATGCACCAATCTTCATTGACCAGCACAATACCATCTTCCGCCCGTTTATAGGACGCGCCAGTAGGACAAACAGGCACACAAGGCGCGTCTTCACAATGCAGGCATGATTTTGGGAAATGAACAACCCGCGCGTCTTTGCCCGTGCCCGCTTCAAACGTATGAACACGGTTCAGCCATGACCCCACAGGGTTATCGCCATAGGCGTTGACATCGGAAAGCGGCGCGCCGTAACCAGCGGTGTTCCATTCCTTACAATTGACAACACAAGCTTGGCAACCGACACAAATATCAAGGTCAATGACAAGGCCAAGTTTAACATCTGATGGTGGTGGCATATCGGTCATCGTGTGCCTCCTTTTTTCTCATCTTCGATAATTCGCAAACCATACCGCAGGGTCTGATCAGGCTTGCTGAGCCCTGCTGGTGACTGTTGAGGGGCAAAGTCAGGGAAGACCACTTCAGGTTCATCCGCGCTGGCCTTTTCAATATTGACCTTCAAATCATACCACGCGGCTTGGCCGGTGATCGGATCAGAATTCGCCCAACGCAGCCCATCTCCTTTTGGTGGGAGCAATTCATGGATCAAATGGTTGAGCAAAAATCCTTTGCGGGATTCCGGCGCGTCTTCATCCAATTGCCATGCCCCACGGCGTTTGCCGATGGCGTTCCATGTCCAAACCGTGTTGGGGTTAACGCCTTCCATAATGGCAACAGGGACGCGGATACGGCCATGGTGTGAGGTCACCCAAGCCCAATCGCCATCACTTAAGCCATGCTTTTCCGCCAACATCCCTGAAATAAACAGAGGGTTATGACCATGAATCTGGCGCAGCCATGGGTTCTGTGATCCCCATGAATGATACATCGCCATTGGCCGCTGGGTCAGGGCATAGATCGGGAATTCATCATCATCGGTCTGTTTGTCTTCAAACGGCTGATACCATGATGGCAGCGGGGTGAAACAGGTTTTGATCTGCTCCCGCATATGTTCAGGCGGTTGAACATCACCATGGCCTTCGGCGGCCAATTTAAACTTTTGCAAGACTTCGCTGTAAATCTGGAAAGTGTAAGGCTCAGGCTTATCAAAGAAGCCCATTTCAACGGCGAAATTCTGATAAGCCATATTGGCGTGTTTGAAATAAAGCGCGTCTTCGGGCAGATGCTTCATCCAGAAACCGCCGTTTTCAATGTAACGGTCGATCTGATTGGCGTTTGGCTCACCTCGGCCTTCATCATCGCCATTGCCGCGGAAACCTGAAAGCGGGCCAATCCCGGGCTTGCGCTGGTGATTGGTGATGTAATCCGCGTAATCTTTATATTTTGCGGTGCCATCTTCATTGGTCATCCCCGGCAAGCCAAGGCGCGCCCCCAAATCAAGCAAGACCGATTGGAAACCGCGAACATCACGGTCAGGTTCAACCACCGGCCAGCGAATGGCATCGGCAACCGCTTCGGCTTCACAGATCGGGCGATCCAAAAGCGAAATACAGTCATGGCGTTCCAGATAAGTCGTGTCGGGCAGAATCAAATCAGCGAAAGCCACCATCTCAGATGAATAGGCATCGGAATAAATGATTTTCGGGATTTTATATTCGCCCGTCTCAGGGTCTTTGTCGGTGAGCATTTCCATGACACCGCGGGTATTCATGGATGAATTCCACGCCATATTCGCCATATACATGAACAAGACATCCACCGGATACGGATCACCAGCATGGGCGTTGGAGATCACCATATGCATCAAGCCATGGGCGGACATCGGCGCGTCCCATGAATAGGCTTTATCAATCCGTGTTGGATTGCCATCGCCATCCACCAGCATATCTTCAGGCCCCATCAAATATCCCAATGGCGCGCCAGGCAGAGGTGTGTTGGGCTTAATCTGGTCAGGCTTACCAGCAGGGCGGGGGTGAATAGAGGCCGGCTTCGGGTAAGGCGGCTTAAAGCGGAAACCGCCCGGGCATTCAACACTGCCCAACATCAATTGCAGGACGTGCAACGCACGGCAGGTCTGAAAGCCGTTTGAATGGGCTGAAATCCCGCGCATGGCGTGCATGGAAACAGGCCGACCAATCATTTTGTCGTGCTTGTCGCCTTTCCAATCGGTCCAAGGCTGATTGATGGTGATGGTTTTTTCAAACGCGGCTTCGGCCAATTCCGCCGCCAATTTACGGACACGGGCGGCTGAAACGCCAGTTTTGGCTTCGGTCGCCTCAGGGCTTAATTCAGGCGTCATCCATTCTTCTGCCATCAAGGTGAAGGCCGGAACAGCAACACCGCCGGACTTAACTTTGACTTCGCCTTTAAGCTCAGGGGTGATGCCGCCTTTATTGGCAGGGACGGTCTTGCCGGTCTTGCGATCAATCACAAGAGCGTTGCCATCATCATCACGAAGGAACAGGCCATCATCGGCTTGCCCCGGGTTGCGAATAACCAGCCAAGGGGCGTTGGTGTAGCGGATCAGATAATCGACATCAATCTTGCCTGATTCCATCAACACTTGGATCAAGGATAGGATCAACAGCCCATCACTGCCCGGGGTGATGCCAATCCAGTCATCGGCCACCGCGGAATACCCTGTTTGCACAGGATTGACGGAAATCGTCCGAACGCCGCGGTCTTTTAATTTGCCAAGGCCAATTTTGATGGGGTTGCTGTCATGGTCTTCGGCAACGCCAAAGAGCAGGAACAATTCAGTTTTTTCCCAATCCGGTGAGCCAAACTCCCAAAACGCGCCGCCGATGGTGTAGATGCCGCCCGCCGCCATATTGACCGAACAAAACCCGCCATGGGCAGCGAAATTGGGCGTGCCAAATTGTTGCGCCCACCAACCGGTAAGAGCTTGGGATTGGTCACGGCCTGTAAAGAACGCCAGTTTTTTCGGGTCATTGGCACGAACAGGACCCAGCCAATCGGTTGCGGTGCTGAGGGCTTCTTCCCATGAGATTTCAACAAATTCACCTGAACCACGAGGGCCAACCCGCTTTAATGGCGCCCGCAAACGTGCTGGCGAAAGATGCTGCATAATCCCCGCAGACCCTTTGGCGCAAAGAACCCCTTGGTTAACCGGGTGATCACGGTTGCCCTCGATATAGCGGATGTCATCACCTTTCATATGGACATTGATGCCACAACGACAGGCGCACATATAACACGTGGTCTTGGCAACGCGATCGGCGCTTGCCGGTGATGTATTGATCTTCGGCTGTTTAGACATGATTAATCCCCGAGGACAGGTTGAATTAACATAGCGCGGCGAGCGCGATTGAAGCCAGTCGTGATTCAGCACTATCAGCACGGCTGGTAAGAATAATTGGCACTTTACCGCCCACCACCACACCGGCGGCACAGGCGGCGTTATGCCAGACCATTGATTTAAAGAGCACATTGCCGGAGGTGATCTCAGGCATCACAAGGGCATCGGCATAACCGGCAACAGGGTTGTCTTTCATCCCTTTGATGCTGACGGCTTCTGGCGACATGGCCAGATCAAAGGACAACGGCCCGCTGACCAAAGCGCCGGTGATATTATCCTGCGCCCAATCGTTTAAATCTTTCGCTTCCATGGATGATGGCACCGAGGCGATCGGTGTTTCGGTGGCGGAAATAATTGCGATTTTTGGGGTTTCGATCCCCAAAGCCTTAGCGGTGCTGGCAAGGCTGATCAACATTTGCTGGCGGGTTTTGACATCAGGGGTGACATTAACCGCACCATCGCTGATCAAAATTGGTGAGCCGCCATCAGGGTGGAACATGGCAAAGATATGCACCATGCGATCAGAACCTCTGATCCCCGCTTCACGGCTGACAATCCCGCCCATGAACACATCAGAATGAAGATGACCTTTCATCAACGCGTCCGCCCCACCATTGCGCGTCAGGGCGGTGGCATGGTCAATCGCGCCTTTTTCACCCGAGCTGTCATGAATGGCGATGCCGGTTAAATCCCAATCAATGGCGGCGGCTTCTTTTTTGATTAAATCCGCTTCACCAATCAGGATTGGGGTGGCGATGCCTTCTTCATAGGCTTGTTTGGCGGTTTGAATAGGCAATGGGGCAGACGCGCGAACAACCGCAAGGCGCATGGGTTCAGGCCTTGCCGCGCGGGCACGATCAAGCAAATCGGTCGGGCAGACCGGTGAATTTTTGGATAAAAATGCTGAACCAGACATGGTACTTCCACCCCAATGAGAATCTTATATTTGTGATGTCACACTCTAGCATTAATCAATATTAACGCCATAAGATCAACACCATAATGCCCCTATGTGGCAATTGTGCCATAGAACCAGATCAAGACAAGGTTAGGTCCAGATGAAAACGCGGGATCAGGGTGATGGTTTTAACGCCGTGACGCAGCCCACCAGTTTTTCAAACCCATCATTGATTTTATCTTCATGGATCGAAGAATAGGCCATGCGGAAATAATTTTGCGGCGGGGTTTTGGCGTTAAAGAAATGATGGCCGGGTTCAACCAAGATGCTTTGTTCCGCGGCTTTTTCAGCAAGAATACGGGCGTCGAGCCATTCCGGACCTTTGATCCAGAAACTCGTGCCACCAAAATGCGCGCCTGTTTCTTCCAGAAGGCCTTCTTTTTCAAGATTGTCATGCAGAATTTTGCGGCGGTTGCTGAAATGCCTTCTGAGGCGTTTGATCTGGGCATCATAATGGCCAAGCGCCATGAAATAAGCGGCGGTGCGCTGGGTTTGACCAGGGGGATGCCGCAACATCAAATGCCGCAACGAGCGGGCTTCTTCGATCAATTGTTCCGAGGCGACCAAATACCCCAAGCGCAACCCCGGGAATAAGGATTTGGAAAAACTGCCGACATAAATCACATGGCCGCTATCATCCATGGATTTGAGGGCAGGCGAGGGGGCTTCGATGAAATTCATCTCAAATTCATAGTCATCTTCCACCACCAAGACATCATGTTCTTGGGCTAATGCCAGCAGGTTTTTCCGCCGTTCACGGCTGAGGGTTGCGGTGGTGGGGCATTGGTGGCTGGGGGTGACAATCACCATATCTGATGATGCGATCACTTGGTCATCAATAATGATGCCGTCATCATCAACGGGCAGGGTTTGGATATGATTGGTATGACGTTTCAGCAATTCCCTAAGGTCAGGATAGAACGGGTCTTCGATCACGACTTTTTTGTCTTGATTGACCAGCAATTGTATCAGCAAGAATAGGGCGTTTTGCGCCCCCATGGTGACAAGAATCTGTGATGGTTTTACTTGGATGCCACGGCGGGGCAAACTGTGGGAGCAAATGTAATCAACCAAAAGCGGGTCATCATTATAGCCAAAATCCCCGGCGGTGATGCCAAAATCCCTGATGCCAAGAGCTTGGCGGGCGCAATCACGCCATTCGGAATGGGAAAACAAAGTGGAATCCGCTTGCCCATAATTAAAGGGAAAATCATATTCGCGCCAGTTCAGCGGCTTGCTGATGATATTGAGCGTCGATGGTTTTTGGACAAATTTATCAATCCATTTCACCTGATCATCGCTTGGCGGGGATACGCTTTCTGGAATCTGGCCAACAGGGGCTTCGGGGCTGACGATAAAGCCGGAACGGTCTTTTGGTTCGATATAGCCGCTGTCGGTTAACGCCTGATACGCCAGAATAACAGTGTTGCGTGAGACATCCAGTTGTTCACAAAGAACACGGGTGGATGGCAAGGCATCCCCGGGCATTAAACTCCGGTTCAGGATTGCCCTGACAAAAAATTCTCTGATTTGGGTCTGTTTTGATGCCGATTGCGTGGTGTCAATCTGGAATAAAACAGGACTATAACCTTTGTTCATATTGGGGTTCATACCAGAGTCCCTATTGGAGTTCCTATTGGCCTATCATGGAGCCAGCATAATCGGAAAAAGATCATCTGGCACTAAAAAATGAAATGACTGGACCTATTTTTGTTCACATTTAATAGATACGGTTTTTAATAGGGTTATATGCCCGACTGAATTTATGAACATCACAATTCAACTTGGTTCCATTTTAGGAGCCCCAAGCGAAACGGGGAGGTTTGATCATGCCGTTTGAGACAAATTCACTTGAAGAGCATTGGATGCCATTTTCAGGCAACCGTGACTTTAAAGCCAACCCACGTTTGGTGGTTAAGTCAGAAGGTATGTATTGCTGGGATTACAAAGGCGGCAAGCTGATCGACGGGTCATCAGGCCTGTTCTGTTGCCCTGCTGGCCATGGTCGTCGTGAAATCGCGGACGCGGTTCATGCCCAGATGATCGAAAACGATTACACCCCGCATTTCCAGTTGGGTCACCCCGGGTCATTTGAATTGGCCGAACGTGTTGCGCGTATCCTGCCTGAACCGATGAACCATGTGTTCTTCACCAACTCAGGGTCAGAATCAGTTGATACCGCCATGAAGATTGCTTTGGCGTATCACCGCGCCCGTGGCGATGGCCAGCGGACACGTTTTGTCAGCCGTGAACGTGCTTACCATGGTGTGAATATGGGTGGTGTTTCTCTGGCGGGGATGGTGAAGAACCGCGAGACCTTTAACCTGACCTTGCCGAATATCTCACATATTCGTCATACCTATACCGATGATCATGCCTTCGTTAAAGGCCAGCCTGAAACAGGGGCTGATTTGGCGGATGATCTGCAGCGCATTTGTGAAAACTTTGGTGGCTCAACCGTTGCCGCTGTTTTCATTGAACCTGTTGCGGGGTCAACCGGAACATTGGTGCCGCCAAAAGGTTACCTTGAGCGCATCCGCAAGATTTGTGATGAACATGGCATCCTGATGATTTTCGATGAAGTGATCACCGGTTTTGGCCGCATGGGGACAGCCTTTGGCGCGCATAAATTTGGTGTCACGCCGGATATTGCAACCATGGCGAAAGCTCTGACCAATGGCGCGATCCCAATGGGCGCGGTTGCGGTTAAAGATGAAATCTATGAAACCGTCACCAACGCATCGCCTGAAAACGCCATTGAGTTTTTCCATGGTTATACGTATTCCGCTCACCCAGCGGCTTGCGCGGCGGGTATCGCGACCCAGAAAATCTATGAAGAAGAAGGTTTGTTTGACCGTGCCGCTGAAATGGAATCTTACTTCCTTGACGCGATTTGGTCATTGAAAGACCACCCAATGGTCAAAGACCTTCGCGGTATCGGCATGATGGCTGGCGTTGAAGTGCACCATGATGGTGTGCCGGGGCGTCGTGGCCAGCAAATGCAGAAAGATATGTTCTGGAACGGAATGCATATCAAATTCACCGGTGATAACGCGATTGTTGCGCCTGCCTTTATTGCTGAACGTCAGCATATTGATGAGATTGTTGATAAGTTCCGCAAAACACTTGACCAGCATATGGACTAAAACAGGCAGATTTAGGGGTGATTTAAAGCCTCTCTATCCACCAGATATTAAGGCCACCTTCGGGTGGCCTTTTTGTTTTTGATGCAAATCCATCATTCAAAAAACCCTGTGGTGAAATAAATTGCTAAATTGTTTAAAAACAATGGTTTAGCATTTAAAAAAACCTTTGCCCATTGGCTCAAAAAGTGCAAAGGTAATTATCAGAAGCAATTCATGCTTATAAAAAGAGGACCAAGTTTAGGGAGACTCCTTATGAAAAAAACCGTAAAAACTGCTGTTGCTGGTGTTGTTGGCGCCGTAATGGCTGGTAGCGCGAGCATTGCCGCTGCTGCTGATTCCGTTAATGTTGCATTCTTCTTGGAATGGGCGACACCAAACCAGATTGCTAAAGTCGATAAAGCTTATGACGACGCCATGGGTGTTGATGTCAACTGGACAGACTTCTCAACTGGTGTTGCGATGACTGAAGCCATGTTGGCTGGCGATATTGACATTGCGTATTCGCAAGGTCTGGCGCCATTCGTAACCGCTGTCCGTCAGGGCGCGCCATTGAAGATGGTTTCCATCGCCGTTGTCTATGAAGCCAATGACTGTTTCGTTGGAAACAGCTTGGGTATTTCATCATCAAACGCTTCAGAACTTGAAGGCAAGACCGTTGCTGTTCCTTTGAACACCATGGCTGACTTCTCATTCCGCAAGCAGATGGCGGCATTGGGTGTTGATACATCAACAATGACAATCGTCGATCAGGCGCCTGCTGATGGTGCTGTATCATTGGCTGATGGTTCTGTTGCCATGGCTTGTATCTTTGGTGGTGCTTCCGCTAAAGCTGCTGGCGAAGTCGGCACACCAATCATGAGCTCACAGGAAAAAGTTGACGCTGGCATCGGTTCATTTGACGTTGTGTCTGTGACTGAAAAGTTCGCGACTGAAAACCCAGGTCTGCTGGAAACATTCCTTGAAGTCACCCATGAAGCTAACGCCAACTGGACAGGTTCTGATGCTCAGATCCGTAAGGTTGCTGCTGATGCCGGTATGGATTTCGAAACAACCAAAAACCAGATGTCTGGCTTTATCTTCCCAACAGTGGAAGAGCAGAAGGCTCAGTACTTTGGCGATGGTGGTATTGCAAGCGCGGCTGCTGAATCACTCGGTGCTGTCTTCACCAAGACCAACATCTCAAACTACAGCGGCTCATTGGCCAGAACCATTGACGGTTCATACCTGAACTAAGTTCAGGCAAAACAACACGATGGCAAGGCCCTTTTTGAGGGCCTTGCTTCATTTGGGGAAAAAGTTAAAGAAGAATTAAAATGTCAGACCTAATCTGTAGTGATCTTTGTATGACCTTTACCAACCCTCAAACAGGGGGAAAGGTTGAAGCGCTCAAAGATATTAATTTTTCGCTTAAGCAAGGGGAATTATTGTCGGTGCTGGGGCCATCTGGTTGCGGCAAGACAACCTTGCTGAATATGGTCGCTGGGTTTATCAACCCAACGTCGGGGCAATTGGAGCTTGGCGGCAAGCGCATTGAAAGCCCGGGGGTTGAACGCGGCATGGTTTTCCAGCAGGGCGCTTTATTTGAATGGCTGCCCGTTGCGCGCAATGTTGATTTTGGCCTGCGCATGAAAAAAATGGACGCTGAAGAAAGCGAAGCCTTGGTTGAAAAATGGCTCAATATCGTGGGGCTTGCTGGCTTTGGTGATACGCCGACCTATCAATTGTCAGGGGGGATGCAGCAGCGTGTGGCGCTGGCCCGTTGTTTGGTCAATGACCCTGATCTGATTTTGATGGATGAACCTTTGGGCGCGCTGGATGCGCTGACCCGTGAAAAGATGCAATCGTTGATCCTTGAATTATGGAAAGAAACAGGCAAGACCATCATTATTATTACCCATTCTGTTGAAGAAGCCCTGTTGCTTGGGGAGCGCTTGTTTGTGATGGCGCCACGGCCAGGGCGGATTTACAAAGAATATAATTTGCCCTTCGCTGAACAGGGATTGACCAATTCCCTGCGCGACATCAAACAGCAGGCTGATTTCGGCAAAGTCCGTGAAGAAATCCTGACCATGATCTGGGATATGGAAGAGGAGATTATGGGCAATGTTTGAGTGGTTATCGACACATCGCGCGGATATATCCGCGGTTATCATCCTGATGCTGGTGGCAGCATTAGCAACATCCATTTACTTTGGCCTAAAAGACAGCCATGCCCGCCGAAACGATGAAGTTTTTGGTGATCCTGAACGCACCCGAGGCGGTTGGCATTGGGCGGTAACGGGTCTTTCGGCATTGATGCTGATTTGGTTTTTCTTCTCATGGGGGATGGCGCGAGCTTATTTCCCAAGCGCGGCCAATGAATTATGCCAAGTGGGTAAAATTTCAGAAGCCATGTCACCGATTACAGCACGTCTGCCGATTGGCTCACGCTATTACAAATCCACAACTTTGGTGGTGCGGAACTCAGCACAGATTGATGATCTGGATGTGGGCTTGCCAGAGCAGGTCTTTAATCAGACCGAACAGCGGAGCTTGCGGAATGTTATTTCACAAACCCGTTCGGTGATCGCGATCCTGTCTAACCCCGCGCAACAAGACCCTGAAACCGCTACCCAGCTGGCGATGGTGGCCGATGATCTTGACCGGTTGGCGGATCGCCTGAGGGCTGGTCATGATGGGCTTGAGCCAACCGCGGAAGCGTTGGAACAGCCGCGCTGGGGGGTTGAATCCACCGAAATTCCATTATTGCCAATCACGGCACGTGGCGTTTTGTTTGATGAAGTTTCAGCGGAAGTAAAAACCGTTGCGGAGCGGTTCTTGAAGCTCAGGAATTTCCCGCCGGAAGCGATGGGGCTGATCGAAAAGACCATGGCTGAAATCGCTGAATTGAAAGACGCGGCCAATAATGACACGTCTTGGAGCGAGAGCGAACAAGCAGAACGGGTTAAATATGTCAAAGCGGTTGAGCGTATTTTCCGCCGTCTTGATGATGGTGTGATCTTCCCTGCCGATGCTTTGCAAGGGGTTAATCAAGGGGTTGAAAATCTCTATGACGCGGTGGGGGATGCCAAAGGCAGCCTGAACGTGGTCGATGCCTTGTTCTTCCCTGGTGAAGGCGTGGTCAAATCACGGACAATCTGTATCGAACAAGGGTCAGCCCGCTGGTTGCCAAAGCCAACTGATGTGGTGGCCAAATTCATGAAATTGGCCAATCCTGATGTTGAAAACGGTGGCGGGTATAAAGGCACAACCTTGCTTTGGGTGAAATGGTTGCCCATCGCCGATGTGGTTGGGTTCTTGATCCCTGATATGCTGGTTGATGCACTGCCCGGCGGTTATGGCACCCACGACAGCGATGGCAGTTTCATGCCAACCTACAAAGACCATTTGTTATCCTTCGCGCAAGGTGAGGTGTATTTGGGGTCAATCCCAATGCTGGATGGGCATATTTGGGATTCCCTGTTCCGCGTGATTGTCGCCATGGGCTTTGGTGTTCTTTTGGGCGTGCCATTGGGGATTTATATGGGCGTGTCGCGCTTCTTTAAATCGTTCTTTGACCCGTTGATTGAATTGTATCGTCCGGTGCCGCCATTGGCTTGGGCGCCATTGATCCTGACCATCTTTGGGATTCAGGATGATGGTAAAATCTTCCTGTTGTTCATGGTGGCCTTTGCCATCATGGTGATCTCAGCACGGACAGGGGCTTCGGGCACGCAATTGTCCAAGATCAGGGCATCGCATTCCTTGGGGGCGACCAACCGTCAAATCCTGCGCCATGTGATTTTGCCAAACGCCTTGCCGGAAATCCTGACAGGGGTTCGGATTGCCATCGGCGTTTGCTGGGGCACATTGGTGGCCGCTGAAATGTTGGCGGGGACAACCGGTGTTGGCTTTATTGAAAACGTCGCCAGAACAGTTTCTGATTATGAATTGATCTGGGTGACGATTTTGATCATGGGGCTGTTGGGGCTGATGTTTGACCTGATTATGCGGAAGGTCATTGATATTCTGATCCCATGGCGGGGCAAAGGTTAATCCCTGCCAATTCGCGGCCAAACCAATAACAAAAAAGCCGAGGTTTCCTCGGCTTTTTTTATGACTGGTATCAAAAATTTGCGGCGCGATTAAAGCGTGACCTGTTCGGTGTGGCCATCAACCGCCATGGCCATGCCGCTGACATTTTTGGCGGCGGGGGAGGCCAGAAACAGCGCCATATCGGTGATGTCCGATGCGGTGACAAATCGTTTTAAGGAAACGCAATCAGCGTATCCTTGTCTTAATTCATCTTCGGGGATTCCCCTTGCGGCGGCTTCTTTGGCAATAACGCGATCCATGCGATCGCCTTCTACCGCGCCGGGGCAAATCGCATTGGCGCGTATTCCATAAGGCCCTAATTCCATGGCCAGTGTTTTCATCAAGCCGATAATCCCCCATTTCGCCGCGGCGTAAGGGGAACGGAAGGGATAACCGAAAAGCCCCGCGGTGGATGATGTTAAGGTCATGACACCGGATTTATTGGCCTTCATCCATGGGGCGGCAAGACTTGTGGCCAGAAACGCGCCATCAAGATTAACCGCAAGGCAACGTTGCCAATCTGATAAGGCGACATCTTCAATGGCGGCGGTGGGGCCGGCGATACCGGCATTGGCCATCACCACATCCAATTGCGGCCATGCTGATTGCAGGCTTTTGAACACCTCGCGCATCGCGGCTTCATTGGCGGCATCCGCTTCAAATGTCATCAGGTCAGGATAAAGACCACGGGCGTGATCAAGGGCGGCGGGGTCCGTATCTGTCACCGCAACCGTGGCGCCATTGGCCAAGAAGCCGCGCGCCATATCAAGGCCAAGACCTGATCCACCAGCGGTGATAAAAACATATGGGCTCATGTTATTCTCCTTAACGGCAATCGAGCAGGACAGACCCGCTTTTTTGAGCATCTTCCACCATTTCATGGGCGGCGGCGATGTCATCTAGAGGAAAGACTTTGGCAATGTTTTCCGTGATCGCGCCATCTTCCAACAATTGGGTCAGCACCGCCAAGTCAGCGCGGCGGGTGTCATCATCCAGCAAATACACCAGCAGCATATGAAGGGCGATGTTCTTAAACATGAAATCATAAAACGGCATTTCAGGGGTTTTCTGAATGGCCGAGCCATAAGCGGCGATTGACCCACCTTCGGTCATAACCTTGGCCAGGGTGTTGATATTCGCGCCAAATTCAGCTTCCACCGCGTGATCAATCCCGCCGCAAGTATCCATAATATCATCGGCAAGGCTTGTGCTTTTATAATCCAACACCAGATCAGCCCCTGCTTTTTTCGCGGTCTCTTGGCTTAACGGTGAAGAGGCGGTGGTGATGATGGTCTTGGCCCCCATGGCGCGGGCGACTTCAATGCAATATCGGCCAACGCCGCCACCGCCGCTGGAGATCAAAACACGTTTGCCTTCGATGGTTTTGGCACGTGTCATGGTATGAACCGCGGTCATGGCGGGAATCCCCAAACAAGCGCCATGCATCATGCTGGCGGCATCGGGCAGGGGGCAGACCTGACGGGCGGGAATGGTGATGTATTCGGCGGCGGTGCCATGGGCGCGTTTAAAACCAGCGTTAAAAACAAAAACGCGATCCCCCGGGGCAAAGCCCTCAACACCTTCGCCGCATTGCTCAATTTCTCCGGCGCCATCGGAATGGGGGATCACGCGGTCAAAAGGCATGGTCATTCCCCCAAGGCTAAGCCCTGCTCGCATTTTGACATCGCTGGGGTTAATGCCCGAATAGTGCAATTTGATCAGCACTTCCCCCGCGGCAGGTTGCGGGATGGGCTGGTCGGAAATTTCCAAAACATCTTGGGCGGTGCCTTTGGCGCGGTAAGATGCGGTTTTCATCATCTTGTCTCCGGTTTTAGGGTTGCGTGATCGCGTCTCAAGACTTGCACATCACCGAATTATCAGCAAAGATTAATTTAATAGAATATTCAAACAGTGATGTCTTCACGAAGAATTGTTCACAAACAAATGACATAAAAGGGAAGGGCATAAAGATGGAAGAAGTTTTTTCACGGCGCAAAATTGTTAATGCGACTGAACTTAAATATCTCAATGAACGGTCAGATGCTCGCGGCTGGGCGCAAATGCTAAGCCACCTTGGTCTGATCGCTGGCCTTGGCTATGCCCATTATTTGGTGATGGGGACATGGTGGGTATTGCTCACCGGATTTGGCCTTGGTGTGGCGTTGAATTTCCTTTATGCCGCCCAGCATGAATTATCCCATTGGACGGTTTTCAAAACCAAAGGATTGAATGAATTTTGGGGGCGGGTGATCGGTTTCTTCATGCTCTTCCCGCGTGATTTTGATCTGATCATGCATTATTCCCACCACCGCTTTACCCAAAACTGGGATAAGGATGGTGAGCTGGTGCGCGAACCTTACACATTGAAAACATTTTTATTGTGGATGATTGGCATCACCTATTGGCGGAACCGCATTTGGGGGATTATCCGCCGCGCCAGAGGCGTGATTATTGAGCCGTATATCCATGCCAATGAAGAAGCCAAAGTGATCCGTGAATCACGTTTGCATCTGTTGGGTTACGCGGCGATTGCAGGGGCTTCTGTTTATTTTCAGTCGTGGGCGGTGCTGTCGTTCTGGATTATCCCCTTGCTGGCAACAAAGCCTGTGCATCAATTGCAGAACACGATTGAACATCTTGGCCTGTCCCATAATCATGACATTCTGAACAACACCCGTTCCACCCGCACGAATTTCTTCATGCGGTGGCTGTGTTGGCAGATGCCTTATCATACCGCCCATCACAGTTTCCCTTCCGTGCCGTTCTGGAAATTGCGGGAGCTCAACGACAAGATCGAAGGGGCTTGCGGTGAAGTGCATCGCATGGGTTGGATTGAATTCCAGATCGAAGCCATCAAACGCCTGATGGCGAAAGACGAAGATGGCTATCCGATGGATGAAGTCTGGATTGTGCCTGTCAAAGGTGGCCGCACGGTTCGGGTGGAAAGTTAATCATGGCACGGTCGCTCAAAGTTTACACCTCGCTTTGGGCGATGATGCCCCATGATCAATCCGGCGTTGTTCTTTCTTATGAAGAGATTTGTGAGAAAGTCGCGGCGGCGGGTTATGATGGCATGGCGCTTGATCTGGGGGCAGGGGATATTGCCCAAGCCCGAGAAGTGCAGCCGATCATGGAGCGCTATGGCCTAACGCCGTTGATTGTCGCCTTTCCGAAAACTGTTGAAAGCATGCGCGAAGTCTTGGTGATGTCGAAAGATTTCGGCGCGCCATTTGTGGATGTTATCGGGCAAGTCATGCCGATTTCTGTTGATGGTATGATTCCTGTGATCAGACGCTGGATGGATATGGCCGAAGAGATTGGGATGCCGGTGCAATTTGAAACCCACCGCAATTGCATCACCAATGATTTATTCACCACTTTATCCCTGCTGGATGCGATTCCTGAAATGCGGCTTTGCGCGGACCTGTCGCATTATGTGGTGGACCGTGAGTTTAAATTGCCGCTTCAGCATCATGAACAGATGATGATTAGCCGTATTCTTGACCGCGCCGATAGTTTTCAAGGCCGGGTGGCCAGCCGCCAGCAGATTCAATTGCAATTGGATTTCCCTCAACATCAAAAATGGGTGGATTTATTCAAAGGCTGGTGGCGTGAAGGATTTGAACGTTGGCTTAGCCAAAATCAGGAGGGCGATTGCCTGTTCTTATGTGAGTTGGGCCCACCCGAATACGCCATGACGGATCACGCTGGTGTTGAAATGTCCAACCGTTGGGAAGAAGCCTTGGTGATCAAGTCTTGGGTCGAAGATATTTGGGCTGATTTGAACCCATAATCTTTGTTATTTATTAATGATTTAATTAATATTTCATTACCCATTTGACATCCCCATTTGATCGGCTAAAGTTTTAAAAAATAAAAAAAACGGGGGGGTATCTTGCATACCGTTTTAATGATTATCGCCAAGCGATTGCTGCTTGGATTGGTGACCATGTTTATGGTCTCCGTGTTGATCTTCTGCGCGGTGAATCTTCTGCCAGGTGATTTCGCTCAGGCTATTCTTGGACAAGGGGCCACGCCAGAGGCGGTTGAAGCGATCCGCCGTGACCTTGGACTTGATAAGCCGTTCATCCAACGCTACATGGGCTGGTTTGTTAACGCCATTCAAGGCGATTTCGGCACGAGTTTCGCGCAAGCCAATTTCAGTTCATACGGTGGGTCAACCGCCACTGAAAACTTTGGTTCTGTTGCCAGCCAATTGGCCCCTCGCTTTAAGAATACGATTTTCTTAGCGTCGGTGACGGCGGCGGTGGCTGTGCCTATCTCTCTGTTTATTGGGGTTTTGGCGGCGCTCTATCGCAATTCGATTTTTGATCGGGTGGCGAATATCACGACCTTGTCGTCGATTTCATCCCCTGAGTTTTTCTTGGCTTATATCTTGATTCTTGTCTTGGCGGTGTTGAACCCGATCCTGCCATCTTTGTCGAATATTTATGACGGGATGGAATTTGGGGAGCGGTTGCAGAAAACCATGCTGCCGGCGTTGACGCTGACCTTGGTGGTGGCCGCGCATATGATGCGGATGACACGGGCGGCGATTATTAACCTCTTGGCTTCACCTTTTATTGAAATGGCACGGCTGAAAGGCTTAAGCCCGTTTCGGGTGATTCTCTTCCACGCTTTCCCCAACGCTCTGGCGCCGATTATTAACGTTGTCGCGTTGAACCTGGCGTTTTTGATCACCGGTGTTGTGGTGGTTGAAGTGGTGTTTGTGTACCCGGGCATTGGCCAGCTGTTTGTGGACAGCGTGAAGATCAGGGATATTCCGGTGGTGCAGGCCTGCTGTTTGGTTTTTGCCGCGGCGTATATTCTGTTGAACCTGACGGCGGATATTATGGCCATCATTTCAAACCCGCGTTTGCGGCATCCGAAATAGGGGGCGGTCATGGCATTCACAACAATGATGATGATTTGGTTTGCTGGCGCGGTTGGTCTGACGATTGCCGCCAAAGCGCTCGCCCCTAAAGCCCCGACAGCGGAAATGCAAGAATGGTTGCGCGACGTCGGCTATGTCTCGTTCTTCGGTTATATCTTTATGATCACCATCGTGCTGTTGTCGGTGGATTATTATCTGGGCTATTGGTTTGGTGAAGAGATGCCCGCTTGGTTGCAGGCGATCTCGTTCTTTGGGCCACAGAAATTGCCGTTCTACGGATGGTTGATCAACGGCATTATTATGTTTGGTCTGGCGGGATGGGTCTTCCGTGTTCTCGGCCGGACAGTTGGCACAGAATGGTCAAAGAAAATGTTCCGCCAGATGCCGGTCACCGCGTCTTTCGGGATTTTAATAATTATTCTTTATGCCATCATGTCGATCTTTGCTGATTTCATCGCGCCTTATGGACAGGCGGATGTGTTTGATAAAATTAACCTACTGCCGGGTGGTGATCCGGCTTTGGGCGGTGATCCCGCGCATTTGCTGGGCACGGATCAGATTGGCCGTGATTTGTTGAGCCGCTTGATTTACGGCGGGCAGAACACCGTTGGGATTGCCTTTGCCACCACCTGTTTGGCGTTCTTTATCGGCACGTCACTTGGGTTTTTGGCGGCGACTTTAGGCGGCTGGTTCGATCAGCTGTTGTCACGGATTGTCGATATGCTGATGGCGATCCCGCAGTTGATTTTCGCCCTGTTGCTGATGACCATCGCAACGGCTTGGGCAGGGTCTGAGCGCAGTTTGCTGACCATTTATATGGTGGTGATTATCGCGGTCTTGGATTCAACCCGTGTCTTCCGATTATCGCGAGCCGTGGGAATGAATATCGTGGTGATGGATTTCTTTGAAGCCGCAAAATTACGCGGTGAGAATCTGGTCTATCTGATCTTTAAAGAAATCTTACCAAATGCTTACGCCCCGCTTCTGGCGGAATTTGGATTGCGCTTCTGCTTTGTGTTCCTGACCATTGCATCCTTGTCTTTCTTGGGTGTCGGGATTCAGCCGCCATTGGCCGATTGGGGGACGATGGTGAAAGACCTGTCGCAGTTCATTAACTTTGCGGCCTTTAGCCCTCTGACAGCGGCGTTACCATTGCTGGCGGCGGGGGCAATCGCGCTCCTGACCGTGGCGGTTAACTTTGTGGTGGACTGGATGTTGCACCGCTCATCAGGATTGAAGGAATAGGACAATGTCAAAAAAAGAACCGCTTATCCGTATTCGCAATCTTGAGATCATCGGGATTACTGATGAAGTCAAAGTGCCGATCATCAATGGCGTTGATCTTGATCTCAATCGCGGTGAAGTTTTGGGCCTGATCGGTGAGTCCGGGGCTGGGAAATCCACCCTTGGTCTGGCCTCCATGGGCTATACCCGTGATGGGTGTCATATTACCGGTGGTGAGGTTGAATTTGATGGGATTGATTTGATCAATGCCAGCCCTGCTGTCAGAAGGCAGTTGTTGGGCAAGCGCATTGCCTATGTCGCGCAATCGGCGGCGGCATCATTTAACCCAGCCCATCGCATTATCCGGCAACATAGTGAAGCCCCCGGGGTGCACGGCACTATGAGCCGTGGCGATTCCGAACAAGACGCGATTGATCTTTATGAAAAACTGCGTCTGCCGAACCCTGATGAAATTGGCTTCCGCTATCCGCATCAAGTCTCTGGCGGGCAGTTGCAACGTGCCATGACGGCGATGGCCATGGCGTGCCGGCCGGATTTGATCATTTTTGATGAGCCGACCACGGCTTTGGATGTGACCACACAAATTGAAGTGCTGGCCTCAATCCGCGAAATTGTTCAGCAGTTTAACACCGCCGCGATTTACATTACCCATGACCTTGCGGTGGTGGCGCAGATGGCGGACCGCATTAAAGTGTTGTTGCGCGGGGATGAAGTTGAAGAAGACACCACCGCCAAGATGCTGAAATCACCAAAGGAAGATTACACCAAATCCCTTTGGGCGGTGCGGAGTTTCAAGCGCGATCAAAAGCCAATGCCGAAAAAAGGTGATGTGCCTGTTGTCAGTCTGCAAAATGTCACCGCCGCTTATGGCAAAGTGCCTGTATTGAAAGACGTGTCTTTTGATATTCACCGTGAACGGACGGTTGCGGTTGTGGGTGAATCCGGTTCCGGTAAATCCACCGCCGCGCGTTGTATTACAGGCTTGTTACCGCCATTGTCTGGCCAAATCCTGAATAATGGGGAGCCTTTGCCCGCCCATTACCGAAGCCGCAATAAAGATCAATTGCGCCAAATTCAGATGATTTACCAAATGGCGGATACAGCCTTGAACCCACGGATGAAAGTGGGGGAGATTATCGGCCGGCCTGTTGAGTTTTATCTTGGCCTGACGGGCGATGATAAAAAGCGCAAAGTGAACCGCTTGTTTGAGCAGATTGAACTTGATCCAGCGGAATTTGCCAATCGTCTGCCGACTGAATTATCAGGCGGCCAGAAACAGCGGATCGGGATTGCCCGCGCGCTGGCGGCGGAACCTGAATTTATTATTTGCGATGAAGTCACCTCTGCCCTTGATCAGTTGGTGGCCGAAGGCATTCTGAAATTGCTGGCCAATCTCCAAGATGAGATGGGGCTGGCTTATATGTTCATTACCCATGATTTATCGACCGTGCGTGCCATTGCCGATGAAGTCGTGGTGATGAAAGACGGGGTGGTTATCGAACAAGGTCCGAAGGATAAAATGTTCACCCCACCACATCACGCTTACACCGATTTGTTGCTGAGTTCAGTGCCAGAAATGGATGAAAAATGGCTGGATCGGTTGTTGGCAGATCGTGGTGCTGAAAACCTTGGTGATGCGGCTGTCGGAAAGATGTCTGGCAATTGACGAATGAAGGTTATCAAGACATAATATTTCGAGTTGGGTCATAACAATGAATAATAAGCCCTGTAATGCTTACATGATGGAGGAAAAAACATGAGCATTAATTTAAATAGACGTTCAGTATTGCAGACAGGTGCTGCGGCTGGTGTTCTTGCAGCAACCGGTATGCCTGCTGTTGCCGCGCCGAAACGTGGTGGTACGCTTCGACTAGGTCTTAAAGGTGCGAATACATCTGACACTTGGGATGGTCGTACACACTCTGACAGTTTCATGATTAACATGGGGCATGGTTGTGTCTTTGAATGTTTGACCGAAGTTCAGTCAAACGGTGAATTGACAGGCGAATTGGCGGAAAGCTGGACGGCTTCTGCTGACGCGAAAGTCTGGACATTCAAACTGCGCAAAGGCGTTAAGTTCCACAATGGTAAAAGCTTTGGTGCTGATGATGTGATTGAATCACTCCAGATGCATACTGCTGAAGGCGCTAAGTCAGCGGCGAAGCCAATCGTTTCTGCCATCACTGATATGAAAAAGGTCAATAACCACGAAGTGCAACTGACCCTGAAGGCTGGTAACGCTGACTTCCCATATCTTCTGTCTGATTACCATATCCAGATTTATCCTGCTGGCATGATCGATGAAGCGATCGCTAAAGGGATCGGTACTGGCCCTTATAAGGTTGTCAGCTTTGACCCAGGCGTACGTTGCGTTGTCACACGCGTTGATGATCACCATTTGGCTGATCGTGGCGGTTATTTTGACGGTATTGAAGCCATCGCGATTAACGATGATGCTGCCCGCACAAACGCCCTGATGACCGGTCAGGTTGATGCGATCAACAATATCGACAAAAAGACCATTCCGCTGGCGAAAGCCAACCCAATGGTCAGCATCGTTGAAGTGACTGGTAATATGCAATACACATTCCCAATGCTGACGAATGTTGAGCCATTTGGCGACGTTAATGTTCGTAAAGCGTTGAAATATGCTTGTGACCGTGACGAAATGGTGAAGAAGATTCTTCAAGGCCATGGTGCTGTTGGTAACGACAACCCCATTGGTCCTGCGAACCAGTATGTCAACACTGAAATGGAACAGCTGGCCTATGATCCAGACAAGTCAAAGTTCTATTTGAAGAAGGCAGGTATGTCTTCATTGAACATTGATCTGTCTGCTTCTGACGGTGCTTTCAACGGTGCTGTTGATGCGGCGCAGTTGTACCAGAACTCAGCAAAAGCCGCTGGCATCAACATTAACGTTGTTCAGGAACCTGCCGATGGTTACTGGTCAAACGTTTGGTTGAAAAAGGGCTGGTGTGCATGTTACTGGTCAGGCCGTGCAACTGAAGATTGGATGTTCTCAACCGCTTATGAACGTGGTGTTCCATGGAACGACACCGGTTGGGATAACGAACGCTTCCAGAATCTTCTTCTTGAAGCACGTGCTGAACTGGATTCAGGCAAGCGCCGTGAAATGTACGGTGAGATGCAGTCTCTTGTTTCACAAGAAGGTGCAACCATCATTCCAATGTTCGCCAATTACATTGACGCTCACTCAACAAAAGTAGCGCATAGTGGTGAAATTGGTAACCTTTGGATGCTTGATAACTCACGTATCTGTAAGCGTTGGTGGATGGCCTAATCCCTACGCTTTAAGGCAAGATATAGAGCATGGGCATCTTCGGATGCCCATGTTTTTTTATGCTCTCAATTAGGGGTTTTTGCTGAAAGGATTAATCCAAGAAAATCTGATGATGGTCTCTGATCCATTGGTCAGCGGTGCTGGACAAGTAATCCGGATGATGATTGCCCAGAATATCGCGGGCTTTCTCCCTTGCCTGCGCCCAAGCATCTTTCGCCCCAAGCAGTGCCCAAGTATCAGGGTCATTGCGATCAGCAATCTCAGGGTAATAATAATCCCGCACCATGGCGTTGATGGTGTTATCGCCACCCAAGAAATGCCCTTCGCCGTAAACCGCCTCTTTGATGGCATCAATATTCAAGGTTTCATCATTGATCTCAACGCCTTTGATGGCGCGGTGGACATGGCTTAACATTTCATTATCCAAGACGAAGGCTTCAAAAGACGCGCCCAAAAGGCTGGCCATCATGCCGGAGGATTCATAGACCATATTCGCCCCCGCCAGACCAGCGGATAAGGCGGCGAGTGCCTTTTCCATCCCCATCTGGGCATCCACCGCTTTGGCATCAGCCATAGAGGAAGCCACGCCGCCGGGCAAATCAAAGTAATTGGCAATCTGGCCAGAGGCGGCATTCATCACCGAGATTTCACCACCGCCGCCACAAAATGCCCCCGTGCGGAGGTCAATCACCAAAGGCCAGTTGGAAAAAATCATGGGGTAGCCCGGGGCAATAACATTGACCAACATTAAACCCGCCAGCGTTTCGGCGGTGGTTTGCGCCAACATTCCCGCCAAAGGCGCGGGCGATGTCGCGCCGGATTGGGCAGCGATAATTGAGTTAATCGGAACGCCATGTTCAACACAAGCATAGGTGACATCCACCGCGTCTTCCCCATAGCGCATCGGCGAGATGACCGGGCTGATATGGGCTTTGCAGAACGGTCTTTTGCGATATTCACCCTCGCCGCCTAGGGCTTGGTCAAACATCGCGATAATCGGGGCGACATTTTCAGCCACCGTAAAGCTGGTGCCGACGTGCTTTGTGGTGCCGCGCAATAACGCGTAAGCGGTGTTAATATCAAGGTCACGAATATCAGGAACGTCAGTGGCGACACAACAACGGGTGAACCAGCTGACGTTTTCAAGCGTATCAATCAGGCGGGTGAAATCATAAAGATCACGCAAGGTCGAAGGCCGATAGATGCCGCTGTCAATATCAAGCGTCTGAACCGCCGCCCCGCCTGTGCCGAAAAAGACACGATCACCGCCGATTTCAAGATCATGTTTCGGGTCACGGCCATGCAACACAAATTGCCGTGCCGCGCCATCAATTACATCTTCGACCATGGCACGCGAATAACACAGCCGTCCTTTGTCATTGAGATAAGCGCCTTTTGATAGGGCTAAATCTTGAAAGCGTTTTGGGACATCCCCCATGCCCAATTCGGCCAGAAGCTGAAAGGCGGTATCGGTGATTTTTTTCAGCCCAGCATCATCAAGGGGTTTATACGCCCCGCCTCTTTGCCCCGGCGGACAAGGGTTGGGCATCTCCCCCGGGGTGGTGCGCAATTGCACTCGGGCTGAGCGCCCGCCGCTTCGGGTGTTTCGGGGTTTTGATGGGCGTTTTTCGGGTGAAATGCTCATGGATTAACCTATTCGTCACTGCCCAAAAACTATGGCTTAGCATGAAGACTTTCGCAAGGTGGTCTATGAAAAAGATGCACGCTTTTAGGCGGGTGCGAATTTAAGGAATAAAGGACGGTCCATTGGCGCCGAGACGGACACCTTTGCGGAGATGTTGAAACGGCGTATCGGCCAAACGGCAGGGGGTTAATCCATTGGCGGCGGCGTTGATCACAAAGGGGGCAATCGGATCAAAATCCGCCCTGTAATGCACGGTGCTTTTCACCACGATGATCCCCGCCTGTGATGGGTCTTGCCCAAGATGGGTGAAAATCGCTTGATCAAGGCATTGGCACCGTTGGCTTGATATTGCAATTTTAATGTCATGGCCATGGGGTTTGATCAGCGCCGATAGACCCGCGTCCGCATGAAACCCGCGATACATTTCGCCGCTGAAGGCAAATTGCCCATCGCTTAAAGCAAGGATTTCAAACCGGTGATGCAAAGGCGGATCCCCATCAAAGGCTTTTCCGCCCAGTGATGTTTCGATGATGCCGCCAACACCAGAGTGATGCGCCATCTCCGCAACCTCAGGGTCATTCATCATGCCGAGGATGACGTTTTCGGCACCTGAGGCCATCAGCGCGTGGAGAATCCCTGTTGTGTCCGATGAGCTGCCCGCGCCGGCGTTGTCTTCAACATCGGCAATGATCACCGGCGTGTTGGTGGCGGCATGGCTTGAGATGGCGCGGGATACAGCCTCTTCAGGCGTGAATAAATGGGATTGAAAGCCGCGTTCCGCATCCAAGAGCGATTGGAACATCGCGTCCGCCATGCTTTCGGCTTGATCACGGCTTGCGGCTTGCGCCAAGACAGCAGGGCCAGCATCCGCAATATCAGCGGCGGGGAAGCCTGTTGCCAATTCACACCATGATGCGGGGGCGTCATCATGTGTTGCCAAATCCTGATAAAGACTGACCATAGGTTCTGCCCCTGAAAATTGATCGGGAAGCGCGATTAGATAGGGCGATTGCCGCCACGCCAAATATCGTTTTTGTCCGGCCAGCAATGGTTTTAACGCTTCAAAAGCACGTCCGCCTGTTTGCGCCATATCAAGATGGGGATAAGACCGGAAAATCGTGATGCTGGAGGCGTGATCAACCATGGCTTGTGTCAGATTGGCGTGGGAATCAAGGCTGATGCTGATGGGAAGATCATTACCGATAATCTGGCGGATGCGGCGGAGCAATTCGCCTTCGCCATCATCAAAATCTTCGGTCACCATCGCGCCATGCAGATCAAGGTAAATGCCATCAAGTTGAGGGGTGTTGGTGATGCCATCCGTGATGATCCCTGCAATTTTTTCATAGGCATGGCGGGTGACATGGGCGCTGGGTTCAGCCGCGCACCAAATGATGGGGATCAATTCAACTGATGGGTCTTGGCTGGCGGCGGCAACAAATCCGGCCAAGGGAAGGGTTGTGCCTTTCGTACCTTTCAGAACGTCTTGGCCAAGCAATAACCCGGGCCATGAATCCGCCATGACAAAGTCATCAAACTCTGCTTTTGTCGCGCCGAATGTATTGGTTTCATGCTGGAATCCAGCAATCAGAATTTTCTTTGGTGGCGATGCTGATTTCATGTTTGTGATCCGTGATAACCTATGATTAATATGAAGGACGAAGAATAAAGCATCAACACAACATCATATTTTTTTGGGGATGAAAAATGCGGAAACAAGCACGAGTTGTTGTAATCGGTGGCGGTATCGCGGGGTGTTCAACGCTCTACCATTTGACCCAAGAAGGGTGGACTGATGTGATGTTGGTGGAACGTGATGAGCTGACCTCAGGGTCAACCTGGCACGCCGCGGCGCAAGTCACCCAATTTGGCGGTAATCAGACCTTTGTGGCGTTGAAGCGTCATTCCATCAATCTTTATCGTGAACTGGCGGCTGATCCTGAATTTCCGATTAATTATCACATCACGGGCGGGATGCGGCTGGGCTATACCGACCGGCAGATGGATATTTATAAGCATTATATCGCCATGGCCAAAGGTGTTGGGGTGGATTTTGAGCTGATTGACGGTGAAGAAGCCGCCCGCCGCCATCCGTTGATGAAAGGCCAAGGGATTAAATGCGCTTGGTGGGATCCATTGGATGGCGATATTGACCCCAGCCAGTTGACCCAAGCGCTTGCCCGCCGCGCCCGTCAAGCGGGGGCGGAAGTCTCCCGTTTTAACCCGGTGGAAGCCTTGACCCAGAAACCCAATGGCGAATGGATTGTCCATACTAAAAACGGCGACATCACCGCTGAAATTATCGTCAACGCCACGGGTTATCGCGTCAATGAAGTGGGCAGTATGATGGGGGTGGAACATCCGGTCATTTCAATGGAGCATATGTATTTCCTGACCGATCCGATTAAAGAATTGGAAGAGATGGATGAGCGGGTGCCGATTATCCGTGACCCCGGGGATGATTTCTATTCACGGCAGGAAAAGAAAGGCCTGTTGGTGGGGGTTTATGAACAAGGCTGTAAGACATTTGGCATGGATGGCATCGACCCTGATTTCACCATGGCGCTTTGCCCGAATGATCTGGATCGCTGTCTTGATAACATGGAGCGGATTTTTGAACGCCTGCCGGCCTTGACGGAAACAGGTATTCACACCGTGGTCAATGGCCCGATCACCTATTCCGCTGATGGCATGCCATTGGTGGGACCCATCCCCGGGCTGACCAACGCTTACGCTTGCCTTGGTTTGCGGGCAGGGATTGGTGAAGGCGGCGGTCATGGTAAGATTTTGGCGGAAACAATTGTCCATGGCGAAAGCGAATGGGACGCGTGGTTCCTTGACCCGCGCCGCTTTACCCAACACGCCAACACGCGCTTTACCATGCTGAAGTCGATCGAAGATTATCAGATGGAATTCCATTACCATGAACCCCATGAATACAGGCCAGCAGGGCGGTTGGCGCGCACCACGCCGCTGTATCCGGTGTTAAAAGACATGGGGGCGGAGTTCGGTGTTGTGAACGGATGGGAACGCGCCCTGTGCTTCCCGCCTGAAGGGTTCCATGATGAGCCGGGCTACCGATTTAACGCTGATCGTGAAGCGGTGATTAAAGCCGAAGTTGAGGCGGTTGCCCATGGCGTTGGCTTGATGGAAGTGTCGGGCTTCAGCCGTTTCAAATTAACCGGAGACGGTGTTGTTGATGCCGTGGATGGTTTGATCGCTGGGCGGATGCCGAAAAATGGCAAGGTGAGTTTGAGCTATCTGTTGACCGAAAAAGGCAATATCTTGAGCGAAGCCACGCTCGCGCGGCTCAATGATCAAGAGATTTGGTATGGCGCGGCGGCGGCGGCGGAATGGCATGACCGCGATTGGTTGCAACACCATTTGCCGCAAGAGATTACCATCGAAAATATGTCTCAATCGCATACGGTGTTGGTGATCGCCGGGCCGAAATCCCGTGCTGTCTTGGAACAGGCCGCTGGCCATGAAGATTGGTCCAATGAAGGCTTCCCGATTATGGGGGTCAAACCTGTGGTCATTGGCCATGCTGAAGCCATGGCCATGCGGATCAGTTATTCCGGAGAGATGGCGTGGGAATTGCATATCCCTAATGAACAATTATACCTGATGTGGACGACATTAATGACCGCGGGGCAGGATTTTGGCATCAAGCCTTTTGGTCTTTATGCCACGGAATCGATGCGGCTTGAAAAAGGCTATCGCCATTGGAAGGCTGATTTGATGGTGGAATTTAACCCTGCTGAATCCGCCCTTGATCGTTTCTATAAAAGGGATAAGGAAAACTACCTCGGCAAAGAAGGTTTTGAAAAGCAACTCCAGCAAGGTTTGCGGAAACGGTTTGTCACCATGGTGGTTGACGCGGATCATGCCCCCGCCCATGCCGGTGACCCTATCCATCACCAAGGGCGACAAATTGGCAGTGTGACATCCGGCGGCTATGGCCATAGGGTAGGGGCGAATATCGCTTACGGATTTATTGAGCCTGACATTGCTGATGACGCTGAATTATCCATCGGGATTTTGGCCGAAGATTGCCCTGCTAAGATCACGGTGGAAGCGCTTTATGATCCGCTGAATAAAAAGGTTAAAGGTGATCCTCAATCTGCTTAAACGGCCTTAATTGGGATTGGCTCAATGATGGGCGGCTGTTCAGGGGAGATTGAGGTTTCAGAATCAGAAAATGGATTTGATTGATTTTTTTAATCTCGCCATCAATGCCATCATCAGTGGTGAGCATGACCTTTTTGAAGTGGTCAACCTTTCCCTTTACGTCAGTTGTTCGGCGGTGGTGATCGCCAGCCTGATCGGCGTGCCTTTGGGGGGGTATCTGGCAACCTCACGGTTCAAGGGGCGGTCTGCTGTTATTATTCTGGTCAACGCGTTGATGGGCTTGCCGCCGGTGGTGGTGGGGCTGATGATTTATTTGCTGCTGTCGCGTTCGGGCCCATTTGGTGTTTTTGGCCTGCTTTATACCCCCACGGCCATGATCATTGCCCAAGCGGTGTTGATCACGCCGATTATCACCGCTTTAACGCGCCAGACGGTTGAACATCTTTCCCGTGATTATGATCAGCAATTGCAGCTCTTTGGCATTTCCCCCATGAAGCGGATGATGACATTGATTGTTGATGGCAGGTTTGAATTGGTGACCGCGGTGCTGGCTGGTCTGGGGCGCGCTATGGCTGAAGTGGGGGCGGTGATGATTGTCGGCGGCAATATCGACCATTTCACCCGGGTGATGACCACCACCATCACGCTGGAGACATCGCGGGGGAATTTGGCCTTGGCCTTGGCCTTGGGGATGATTTTGATCGTCATGACCATCTTGATTAACGCCGCCATGGCAGGGCTGCGCTGGTGGGGAGAAAAGCGATATGGCCATGGTTGATCAACGTTATATCACCGCGTCCCTTGAAGACGCTTCAGTGTCCATCGCCGGAAAACAGGTGCTGAAAAACATCAGCATGACGGTTGATCAGGCTGAAATTGTTGTGGTGCTGGGTGAAAATGGCGCGGGGAAAAGCTCTCTGCTTTCGGCCATGGCGGGGTTATTGCCGCTTGATCAAGGCAAACGCCGCTTAACCGAAGCCGATGGCCAAGATGCCGCCATCACCCGCGTGGGGTATGTCTTGCAAAAGCCTGTTTTGTTCCGCCGCAGTATCGCGGGCAATATCGACTATGCCATGGACGCGGCGGGGATTGACCAAAGGCTTTGGCCTGAATATCGCCGTGATGTGCTGAACCTGATGAACATCACCCAAGATGAACGCCGTTCGGCCTTTCATCTTTCCCAAGGCGAGCGGCAACGGCTGGCCGTGGCGCGGGTATTGGCCATGAAGCCCGGGATTTTAATGTTGGATGAAGCCAGCAATTCGCTTGATAAAACCACGGTGTCTTTATTGGAAAGCCATGTCAGGCATCTGGCCGACCAAGGCATGCCGGTGATTTGGGTCACCCATAGCCTTGAACAAGCCCGCCGCATCGCCGACCGGATTATTACAATTCATGACGGTGAGATTACCAAAGATTGTAGGGTTGAGGCGTTTTTTTGATCAGGTGATGTGATCAATATCATCATCAGAAAGATTGCCCGGGACAATCGTGATCGGCACACGGCAGATCGACGCGCCTTTTGTCGTCATGTAATTGATCAAAGGCCCTGAATTTTCACCATCGGTGCTGGCGCCAAGAATCAACATGGTGATCTCACTGGCTTCGTTGATCAGATTGATCAATTCCACTTTTGGGTCGCCCTCCCGCAGATAGACCGCGGGGGTTTTGCCGGTGAGTTCATGGACATATTCGCTGTTCACCCGCAATAAATCTTCGGCTTCGGTGCGGGCTTCTTCGCGCATCAATTCACCCACGCCGGCCCAATGCTGAAATTCTGCAGGGGGGATGCAATACATCAAAGCAATGTGACCATCAATGCTGGCGGCACGTTGGCAAGCGTAATAAAGCGCTTGATGCAGTTCTTCACTGTCATCAATAACGACAAGAAAAACACGAGGTGCTGATGCTTTTGTCTGCTTTTTAGCCATTGATGTATCCCCTTGGGTTTCTTTTGTGATTATTTTTATTTGCTATGGCAAGCCTAAGGCTAATTGTTTACTTGCGGAAGGCAACCGCCGCCAACCAGCCGCTCGCGACTGCAAATATAATAGCAAATATACCATAAAACGCCGCATATTCATGCGCGATGCGATAAATTTCTGCGCTTAAGCCTGTTTTAACAACATTGAGGGTTGAGCTGTTTTCTTCAACCACCGCGCCATCACGGAAATGAAGCACACGGACATTGTAATCACCGGGCATAATATTGGCTGGAATTTCAATATCAGCACGGAATAAAACATCGCTGATGACTTCAACCTCACCGGTGCGATTGCTCCACAAGCCGGTCTTTTGCATATTGCGGACTAAGGCGTCTTTCCATTCGGCTTCGGGGGCATCGTCAATGCTGCTGTCCCGTGCCAGACGGAAAGGGATATGGTCAAACCCCAATTTATTGATCTTCAGCGTGTTCTCGCTTGAAATGACATCCAGCGGTTTTGTCGTCAGGATATGATAAAAACTTGGCAAGCCCACGACTTCAGCATTTTCTGTGTTAAGCCAAATGCCCGCAACATTGGATTTGCGGCGGATGGCGATGTTCTTCGACGGGCCTGTCACGATAATGGCAATATCATCAACACTGGCACGGTCAAGCGCGCCAAAGAGCAACAATTCAGCGCCATTAAAGCCGGTGGTGATCTGAACTTCTTTTTGGTCAAGGTCAGCGACAAGACGGTTTTGCGCGTGGCCCAAGGATGCGCTTAAAAACAAAACCAAAAGACTGGAGAAAAGAATACGGATCATCTGAGGAACTCCACAGAGAAGAAATCCTCAGGGGTGATGACAACATCAAAAACAAGTTTTGCGCAAACGCCAAGCACCAGCAGTGCTAAGAGCCCGCGCAATTGTTCGCCCTTTAATTTCGCGCCAATCCGTGTTCCGAATTGCGCCCCTACAACAGCACCAAAGAGCAAAAGCCCCGCCAGCATAATATCAACGGTTTGGGTTTGTACCGATTGCAGGAATGTCACGTTGGCGGTGACAAAAATGATCTGGAATAAAGACGTGCCGACAACAACAGAGGTGGGCATCCCTAAAAGATAGATCATGGCTGGCACCATAATAAAGCCGCCGCCGACACCCATGATGGCCGAAAGAACGCCAACAATCGCGCCAACACCAAAAGGCAATAATGCGGAGATATAAAGCTTTGATTTGCGGAACCGCATTTTAAAGGGCAGGCCATGAAGCCAATTGTGCTGATGCAATTTCCCGCGCCGCGCCCCGGTTTGGCGTGACCGCATGATCGCGCGCATGCTTTCGATTAGCATCAATGTGCCGATGATGCCCAAGAACAGAATGAAACTTAATTTAATGACAACTTCGATCTGGCCCAATTGGCGGAGCAAGGCGAATAACCACACGCCGATGGTTGAACCTGTTAAACCGCCGGCCAATAAAACCAAGCCCATTTTGATGTCAACATTGCCCCGCCGGAAATGCGCCAAGACACCGGAAACGGAGGAGGCAACAATCTGATTGGCTTCGGTGCCAACAGCAACAGGGGCAGGAACGCCAAGGAAAATCAACAGCGGGGTCATCAAAAACCCGCCACCGACGCCAAAAATACCGGATAATAAACCCACCGCGCCGCCAAGGCCGATGATGGTAAAGATGTTCATCGACAATTCAGCAATGGGAAGATAAACGTACATGGTATTCCAGCATTAGGGTATTGGCGTATTTGTAATAACAGCGCGTTGGCCTGTCATGGTTACCTTGTAACACCATCAGCGGTTAATTGCCATGATAATATAAGGTTCAAACAATGGCTTAGCGCCAAGAAACTGCCCTAAATGAGCCAAAAAACCATGATGCGTCAATTTGCGTGGGGCTTTGGAGAGCAAAACCAAAGCCCCGTTAAGGATAAGGTCTTAATAGAAGGCCTACTCCGATGGTTTGTTCAAGACAGGGTCTTCCTGATAAATCTCGCTTAACAGCGTCATGATGTTTTGTACATTCTCATCATCAATCGAATAAAACACCATTTGGGAATGACGTCTGGCTTTCAGGATTTTCGCCCGGCGCAATCGCCCTAAATGTTGCGATAAAGCCGATTGGCTCAATGTTTGGATCATGTCTTCTAATTCTTTGACCGATCGTTCTTCGCCGTTGATTAAATGCGAGAGAATTTGAAGCCGTTGCGAATTGCTCATGGCTTTCATGATGGTGGTGGCGCGGCTGCGATCAGCGGGGGAGGTCTTCCGGCGGGGGCGGCTGAAGGTTTTGCTTTGGTCGGCATCTGACCGCGGGGTGTTATCGTTTTTGGGATGGGATTTAAACCACATGATGCTATCCGTTTCTGAATCCGTTTTGGTGACTATTCGGATTGATCATATGACAATAAGATTAATATTTACTTAATGAGCGGGAATAAATTGAAAAAAATATTATATCAATGATACGGCCTTATTTTTACCGCTAAACAGCAGAACAGAGTATAATGAGACATGACCGATAAACCGTCGAAAAAAACTACATTTGATCAAATTGATTTGGCGCAATTGGCCAAAAAACATGATGAACGCGGCACCCAAGCCCAAGCCTTTGATATGCATATTGATGCCATGGGCCAGTGGTATCATCAGGGGGATATGATCAAAAGACTGCCTTTGGTCAAATTATTCGCTTCTGTTTTAACGCGGCTTGATGATGGGCAATATTGGTTGATCACGCCCGCGGAACGCGGCGTCATCACCGTCGAAGACGCGCCGTTTTATGTGGTGAAAATGGATATTGAAGGTGAAGGCCAGAACCAACACATCACCCTGACCACAAGTTTGGATGACACGGTCACCTTGGGCAAAGACCACGGGTTAAGGGTTGAAACACAAGATGATGGCCAGCCCCGCCCTTATGTTAATATTCGCGGCGGGCTTGATGCGCTGCTGGCGCGATCTGTGTATTATGAATTGGCCGAATTGGCGGTTGAACATCAAGACCGCTTTGGCATCTGGAGCGGGGATGTCTTTCACCCCATGGATTGAAAACCGATGATAATGGAAGAATGATAACCGAACCCATGAATAAAGCAGATGAATTGATCAGGGCTTTTCAAAGCGTGATGCGGCCTGATGCGGAAGCGGCCCCCCAAGGGCGGCGGGCTTCGGCTGTTTTGATTCCATTGCTGGAAGACCAAGGCGAATTGAAAGTGATCTTGACGAAACGGTCAACCCAATTGCGCCATCACGCGGGGCAAATCAGTTTCCCCGGCGGCGCGATTGACCAAGGCGAGACCGTGGAACAAGCCGCCTTAAGAGAAGCCCATGAAGAAATTAATCTCAATCCAAGTCATGTCGATGTTTTGGGGCATTTGCCCGGGGTCTTGACCACGGCCAATTTTCATATCGCTCCGGTACTGGGGCTGGTGAAAAGAGAATTGGCCACCAATGACATGAATTTATCGCCGCATCCTGATGAAGTTGATCGGATCTTGCTTGAGCCAATTCATCCGCTGTTGCTCGAAGAAAACCATCGGCAAGAACCGCGGCAATATAATGGGGTTGATTACAAAACCTGGGTGATCGACCATCATCAAGAATATATTTGGGGGGCAACGGCGAAATTGATCGTCCAATGGTCACGTCTGTTGCCAAGTGACCTATGGGGTGACGATGCAATAGGGGGAGCGGCATGACACGATATTTGATCATCTTAGCGGCGGTGCTGGCAGGGGTGCTGATCGGCTGGCTTTTATCACGGCCGAAAAAACCTGCCGCCGATGAAGTGCTGGTGGAAGAAAAACCAGTCAGCAATCTGTGGCCATTTGTTGGCGGGTTGATCGTTTTGGCGCTGGGGCTGTTTTATCTGGCGGGGTTAAACCGCGCGCCGATTGAAGGTGAATATAACCCCGCGGTGATTGATGGCGGGGCGATTAACCCCGGGCATTTTAATCAAGACCACTCTGGCCAAGACCAATCTAAAGACCAGCCTAAAGATTCCCCAAAAACTTCAGGGGCGGAAGAGGGCTGATCCGGTGAAGAGGGGGCAAGCCAATACAAACGATGCTTTATTGCTGATTTCAAACCATCCTTTGGGGCGGCGCGTGCTGGATGTGATCAAAACAGCCGGTGGTGAGGCGCGTTATGTAGGCGGGATTGTGCGTGACGCGCTGGCGGGGATCGCCCCGCAAGATTGGCCTGATCTTGATATGGCCATGACACTGCCGCCGGATGCGGCGATGAAAGCCCTCAAGGCTGATGGCCTCAAAGTGCTGCCCACGGGGATCGACCATGGCACGATCACGGTATTTGATAAAAAAGACCATCGGCAAAAAATTGAACTCACCACGCTTCGGTCTGATTTAAACACCGATGGTCGTCACGCTGAGGTGATGTTCACCCAAGATTGGGCGGGGGATGCGGCAAGGCGGGATTTCACCATCAATGCGATTTATCTAGATGGGAATGGTGAGATTTTTGACCCTTGTGATGGCCAGAATGATCTCAAAAACGGTGTGGTTCGGTTTATCGGCAAAGCTGAAGATCGTATTCGAGAAGATTTCTTAAGAATCCTCCGGTTTTTCAGGTTTCATGCCAGATTCGCAACAACCGACCCTGATGATGAGACGATGGCGGCCATCACCAAACTGGCGCCCCAATTGGATCAGATTTCTGGCGAGCGGCAAGCCATGGAATTGGCGCGGCTTTTGCCCATGGGCGATACAAAAGGCCTTGCAGCCATGATCACTACAGGGGTGGATCGGGTGCTGATGGCTGGTGATGCCGCTGGTGATGCCACTGGTTTTGATGGGGCGGCCATGGCGACGCTCTCCAAGATGGCGCGTTCCATGTCCTTTACGGTGCTGCCCTTGGCGGCGTGTTACGCTGTTCTTCTTCAGGAAAATGCCTTGCCTGTGATTTTTGAACGCCTGCGCCTGTCTCAAAAACTGCGGCGGCAAATCAGCTATATGGCCAGCCCCCTTGATGCAGAAGGGTTGACCAGTGATCAATGGCAGGCAGAAGCGTGGCGTGCCAAACCCCATGCCGATGCCAATCGAACGGATTTGGTCTGGCGTTTTGCCGTCAGCCAAGCGAAAGCGGGGCAGATGATCGACCATGATCATTTTTACCGATTGTTGGAATGGCAAGCCCCTGAATTTCCCGTCAAAGGGCAAGATTTGCTGGATTATGGGGTTGCCCAAGGGCCATCTTTAGGCCAGCGGTTGCAATCTTTAGAAGACGATTGGGTGGCTTCGGGATTTACCCTGACCCGCGACGATTTGCTTGCCCCTTTGAAGGGATGAAACGCTGGACGAAACCGCCCAAACATTATAGGTCTTGTGATCAATAAGGGAGATTTCCATGGGCAGAGAAGACCTTTCATCACCATTGGCCAGTGATGTGATCGCGAGCCGCCGCCAAGACGCGCAAGACTGGTTTCAAGGCTTGCGTGACCGGATCTGTGCTGCTTTTGAAGCCATTGAGGATGACTATTGCGCCGCCCATCCTGACGTTGGGCCAGCCGGCCGATTTGAGCAAAAACAATGGAACAGGCCCGAAGGCGGCGGCGGCGTGATGTCGGTTATGCATGGCCAGGTGTTTGAAAAAGTTGGCGTTAATATTTCAACCGTCCATGGTGAGTTCAGCCCTGAGTTCAGAGGCCAGATCCCCGGCACGTCAGAAGATCCTTCGTTTTGGGCAAGCGGCATTTCATTGGTTGCCCATATGAAAAACCCTTTTGTTCCCGCGGTGCATATGAACACCCGCTATTTGAACGCTGGGGGCGATGCGGGCAAACGCTGGTTTGGTGGCGGGGCTGATCTGACGCCAATCATGCCGTTTGACGATGATATTCAAGATTTCCATCAGGAATTAGAGGCGGCTTGTGATCGCCATCACCCTGATTATTACAAAGACTTCAAAGCGTGGTGCGATGACTATTTCTATTTAAAGCACCGTGATGAGCCGCGCGGGGCAGGGGGGATTTTCTATGATTACCTTGATGCCGGGGATTATGACGGCGAGTTCACTTTTACCAAAGATGTTGGTGAAGCGTTTTTAAGCATTTACCCAAAATTGGTGCGTCGCCGCATGGAAACGTCTTACACCGAAGAGGATCGGCATTATCAATTGGTGCGCCGTGGCCGCTATGTGGAATTCAACCTTCTTTATGATCGCGGAACAACATTTGGCCTGAAAACAGGCGGCAATGTTGAGGCGATTTTGATGTCGATGCCGCCTGAAGTTCGCTGGCCTTAAACAAGGCTGGGTATTTTGGGACAATTGGTCGCAGTCGCCGATTCACGGCCTGATGGCGGGATAATAATCATTGGTTTTCGGCATCACAACTACTATAAAGAAACAAATTATACCAAGGGTATTGTAAGGGGGAACCATGACCGATACCGCTGAGAATAAAGGCCGCCGTGATTTTATCGTGGTCGCCTCTAATACCATGATGGCTGTTGGCGCAGCCGCTGTTGCTTATCCATTAATCAACCAGATGAACCCTGCCGCTGATACATTGGCACTGGCTTCTATTGAAGTGAATGTTGGTGCTTTGGCTGAAGGCCAGGCGATCACCGTCAAATGGCGTGGTAAGCCTGTGTTTATTCGTCACCGCACGGCTGAAGAGATTGCCGCCGCGAATGACACATCTGTTGATGATCTGCGTGATCCTGAAACGGATGCTGATCGGGTTCAGAAGCCTGAGATGCTCGTTATTCAGGGGATTTGCACCCATCTTGGTTGTGTTCCTTTGGGCCAGAAAGTTGGTGAGATCAAAGGTGATTTCAACGGCTGGTTCTGCCCATGTCATGGCTCGCATTACGACACATCAGGTCGTATCCGCAAAGGGCCTGCCCCTACCAATTTAGAAGTACCGCCTTACGCGTTTATTTCTGACAATGTTATTAAAATCGGCTGATTGGAGAGACCCCAATGCAGACTCAGAATTTTAAAAGCCCAGTTGTTCGGTGGATTGACCACCGTCTTCCTATTTTTAGCTTCATGCACCATGAATTGCATGAATATCCAACGCCAAAGAACCTGAACTACTTGTGGAACCTCGGTTCGCTTGCTGGTTTGGCGCTGGTGACCATGATTGTCACTGGTATCATTTTGGCGATGCACTACACGCCGCACGTTGATCACGCGTTTGAATCGGTTGAACGGATCATGCGTGATGTGAATCAGGGCTGGTTGATCCGTTACATTCACATGAACGGCGCGAGTTTCTTTTTCATTGTGGTGTTTATCCATATTTTCCGTGGCCTTTATTACGGATCGTATAAAGCCCCGCGCGAATTGCTGTGGATTTTAGGGGTCTTGATCCTGTTGTTGATGATGGCCACCGCGTTCATGGGGTATGTCTTGCCTTGGGGGCAGATGAGCTTCTGGGGGGCGACCGTGATCACCAACCTGTTCTCGGCCATTCCATTTGTGGGTGAGAGCATTGTGATCTGGCTTTGGGGCGGGTTTTCCGTTGATAACCCAACATTGAGCCGTTTCTTTGCCCTGCATTACCTGATGCCATTCTTGATTGTTGGTGTTGTGATCCTGCATATCATCGCATTGCACCGTTTTGGTTCAAACAACCCTCTTGGGATTGATGTCAACGGCAAACAAGATACATTGCCATTCCACCCATACTACACATCAAAAGATTTGTTTGGTGCGGTGGTCTTCCTGACAATCTTTGCATCGGCTGTGTTCTTCTATCCGAATTATCTGGGTCATCCCGATAACTACATTCCAGCGAACCCGCTTCAGACACCTGCGCATATTGTGCCGGAATGGTACTTCTTGCCATTCTACGCGATCCTGCGGGCGATCCCTGATAAGTTGGGTGGCGTGTTGTTCATGTTCGGCGCGATTGCTGTTCTGTTCATCCTGCCATGGTTGGATAAGTCCCCTGTCCGTTCAGGCCGTTTCCGTCCGATCTTTAAAGTCTTCTTCTGGCTTCTTCTGGCGGATTGCGTTCTGTTGGGTTGGCTTGGTGCTAAGCCTGCGGAAGGGATTTATGTGATCTTGTCTCGCTTGGCGACAGCTTGGTATTTCATGCATTTCCTCGTTGTTCTGCCATTGTTGTCATATGTTGAAAAAACACGTCCACTGCCACAATCAATCTCTACCCCTGTGATGGGTGGGGCGGCGATGGCAGGGTCTGCTGCACCACGGGAGAAGCCTGATGCGTAAATTGAATATCCTTACACGCGGCTTAAGTGCTGTTGCTGGTTTGATCCTCTCTGGCTCTGTGGCTTTCGCCGCGGGTGCTGGTGGTAAAATTGTCGAGCGCGATTGGAGCTTCTCCGGTCCTTTCGGAAATTTTGATAAAGCCTCACTCCAGCGTGGTTTTCAGGTTTATCGTGAAGTCTGTTCAGGCTGTCATGGTCTTGATTTCATCGCTTTCCGTAACCTTGCTGATTTGGGTTACAACGAAGCTGAAATCAAAGCTATCGCTGCTGAATATGAAGTTGAAGATGGCCCGAATGATGAAGGCGAAATGTTTATGCGCCCGGGGATTCCCGCGGACCGTTTCCCGAACCCATTTGCCAATGAAAACGCGGCGCGCGCGGCCAATGGTGGTGCTTATCCGCCGGATCTGTCTTTGATGGTCAAAGCCCGCCCGAATGGTGCCAATTACCTTTACAGCCTGTTGACCGGTTATGAAGACGCGCCAGAGAGCATGGATGTGCCCGATGGGATGCATTACAACTCCGCCTATAGCGGCAATATGATCGCGATGGGTCAGCCAATTTGGGGTGATGACATTTCCCTTGCGGGTGATGGCGACACGTCTATGGAAGCTTTGGCGGCTGATGTCGTGACATTCTTGGCCTGGACATCTGAGCCTGAAATGGAAACACGGAAGCGGACAGGGATCGCGGCAATGGCGTTCTTACTGGTCATGTGTTTTGTTTCATACGGCTCCATGCGTTACATCTGGTCAGACGTTAAAAAGTAAAACGGACCAATTCCATATATTCAATTAAGCCCGGCGGTATCCCCCGGGCTTTTTTGTTGCGCTTTTTTGAAAAAACGATCAGGCTTAACCCGAATTGTAAGACTTTCCATTAAAGATGGAAAAAGGGGGGATCATGGCGGTTGGAACAGTGAATAAACTGACCTGCGATGAATGTGGAACAACCTTTAATTGTGGTTCCACCGAAGGCAATACGTGTTGGTGTATGAATTTGCCAAATATGCGGGGTAGTTTTGATTTGGCGGGCAAATGTGTTTGCCCCGATTGTTTGACCCTTGGCAAAGCCAAAGCCATCACAAAAATGCGAAAAGAAAAACGCGCCATCCGGAAAACAAACGCCATCCGTTAGCGGGGGGTGTATTGCTTTGGTGGATCAGCCGCTTAGACGTTGAAGCGGAAGTGGAAGACATCGCCATCCACAACATCGTAATCTGAGCCTTCAACCCGCAATTTGCCCGCTTCTCTTGCGCCGGCTTCACCATTGCAGGCGATGTAATCATCATATGAAATGGTTTCGGCACGGATAAAGCCGCGTTCAAAATCAGTATGGATCACGCCCGCGGCTTGTGGGGCTTTCGCGCCAGCACGGACGGTCCAAGCCCGGGCTTCTTTTGGGCCAGCGGTGAAGAATGTCAGCAAATCAAGAAGGCCATAGCCCGCCCGAATAAGCCGCGCCAACCCGGCTTCTTCTAGCCCTAGATCGCTGAGGAATTCTGATTTTTCAGCGTCATCAAGGGCGATAATCTCGCTTTCAATGGCGGCGGAAACAATGACATGAGCCGCGCCTTCGCTGGCGGCCCGTTCCGCGACACGTTCGGTCAGGGCGTTGCCCGTTGCCGCGTCCCCTTCTTCGACATTACAGACATAAAGCACAGGCTTGGCGGTGATCAGCTGCATGGTGGGGACGATGGCTTGTTCGGTTTCGGTCAGGCCTTCGATGGCGCGGGCAGGCTTGCCATCAGACAGCCCTTGATAAAGCTTTTCCATTAGCGCCAACATGGATTTGGCGTCTTTGTCTTGGCCACGGGCTTTTTTGACAAGATTGGCCATGCGCTTTTCCAGCGAGTCGAGATCAGACAGCATCAATTCAGTATCAACCGTATCGGCATCACGAATTGGATCAATCTCACCATCGACATGGGTGATGTTTTCATCATCAAAACAGCGCAAGACATGGGCGATGGCATCGACTTCACGGATATTGCCCAAGAACTGATTGCCCAAGCCTTCGCCTTTGCTGGCGCCGCGGACAAGCCCTGCGATGTCAACAAATTCCAGCTGTGTTGGCAGGATTTGAGCCGATTGCGCGATGGCTGCCAATTTATCCAACCGAGGGTCAGGAACAGCAACACGGCCCGTGTTCGGTTCAATGGTGCAGAACGGATAATTCGCCGCGTCCGCCGCCGCGCTTTCGGTCAAAGCGTTGAAAAGCGTTGATTTGCCAACATTCGGAAGGCCGACAATACCGCAATTGAATCCCATGGGTTAATCCTGTTCGCTTATATTCTGTTTCGGTTCAGGTGGCGGGCAAAACCGCGCCACCGCTGTGACAAAGTCATTATCATCATCTTGGTTGATCAGTCGATCAATTTCGCTGGTCATGCAATCGATTAATGGGGTGACCCATTGTTTCATTTCATCTTTGCCAAAATCGGACAAAACATGACTATCAACTTGTTTGTTTTCAGGCGTGGCAAAAGGCGAGCGCCCAACGCCAATTCTGATGCGGCGATAATTTTGGCCGCAATGGCGATCAATATCGCGCAGACCATTATGCCCCCCATGACCGCCGCCTGTTTTGACACGGATTTTGCCCGGCGCCAGATCAATATCATCATGGGCGACGATCAATTGGTCAGGGGTGATTTTGAAAAACCCCAGCACATCTTTAACAGGGAGGCCTGATTTGTTCATATAGGCCATCGGTTTGACAAGGGTGATTTTACTTGTTCCGATACGGCCATCGGCAAGGGCAGCGTTGTATTTACTGCGCCAAGGGGAGAAATCATGCCGCTGGTGAATTTCATCCAGCAGCATGAATCCTATATTGTGACGGGTGCTGGCGTATTTTTCGCCAGGATTACCAAGTCCAGCCAGAACAATCATGGTTCTAAAGCGGGGGGAAGATTATTCTTCCCCACCTTCGGCTTGTTCTTCACCTTCAGCGGCTTCTTCAACCTCTGCTTCTTCAGTTTCTGAAGCAGGCGCGGCAATTGTGGCCACGGTAAAGTCACGGTCGGTGATTGTTGGTTCAACATCATCAGGCAATTTAATCGCGCTGATATGGATGGAGTCACCAACATTGGCGCCTTCCAGATCAACAGTGATGCTTTCAGGGATCGCTGTTGCTGGGCAAGACAGTTCAACTTCGTGACGAACAACGTTCAAAATACCGCCTGTCTTAAGGCCAGGTGACAATTCTTCGTTGATGAATTCCACGGCAACCATAACGGCAATCTTTGCCCCTTTGGCAATACGCAGGAAATCAACATGCAAAGGCACATCAGTGACAGGGTGGAACTGAATATCACGTGTCAGCACGCTGTTATCACCGCCGTCAACCTGAACATTCAACAACTGGCTGAAAATACCAGGCTGGTTGATCAGTTTACGGAAGGTATTGGCATCAAGATTGATGCTGAGGGGATCTTTACGGTCACCATAAATAACGGCTGGGATTAAACCAGCACGACGTGCCGCCCGGGCGGACCCCTTACCAGCCCGGTCGCGCTTTTCTGCGCTTAATGTCATTGTATCAGACATATTTTTCTCCATTGTAATGGGCCATGCCTCCAGGGGTGCATGGCTGGGTTTACCCGCAACGCCAATCATTGGCCTTGGGATGATGCTTTCCTAGCGTGTTCCCGCTAAAAAATAAAGGAAATTGTTCAATTAATTGAACAAAGATGAAACCGAACGTTCTTCGTTAATCCGCAAGATGGCCTCACCCAAAAGTGGGGCAACCGTCAATTGATGGATATTCTTGGCCACCCGCATCGCTTCTGTTGCCAGAATACTGTCGGTGGTGACCAGAGAATTGAGCGGTGATGACGCGACACGAGAGACTGCCCCACCGGAAAGAACACCATGGGTGACATAGGCATCAACCGAAAGCGCGCCTTTATCAATCAGGGCTTGAGCGGCGTTACACAAAGTACCGCCGCTATCGACAATATCATCCACCATGATGCAATGGCGGTCTTCAACATCACCGATAATATTCATCACTTCGGAAACACCAGCGCGTTCACGGCGTTTATCAATAATCGCCAGATCAGCATCAAGGCGGCGGGCCACGGCACGGGCACGAACAACACCGCCAACATCAGGCGATACAATCACCAACCGGCCGTTTGGATATTTTTGTTTAATATCATCGGTCAGAACCGGCGCGGCAAAGAGGTTATCGGTCGGAATATCAAAGAAACCTTGGATTTGGTCAGCGTGTAAATCCATGGTCAGCACGCGATCCGCGCCAGCTGAGGTGATCAGGTTGGCAACAAGTTTTGCGGAAATAGGGGTGCGGGGGCCTGATTTGCGATCTTGCCGCGCGTAGCCATAATAAGGAATGACCGCGGTGACACGGCGGGCTGAACCACGGCGCAAGGCATCCAATGTCACCAAGAGTTCCATCAAATTGTCATTGGCGGGATAAGACGTGGATTGCACCACAAACACATCTTCACCACGGACGTTTTCTTGGATTTCTGCGAAGACTTCCATATCGGCAAAGCGGCGTATATCGGCTTTCGTCAATGGGCAATCAAGATAGGCGGCAATAGCTTCGGCAAGCGGACGATTGGAATTACAGGCCAGAATTTTCATGCTTTTACTCAATAAAGCGAACTCGATCTCTGATACCAAGTCTTACCATTTTGAGCAAGGCCAAGGTTACAGATTTGTTACATGATCACGCAGGATGCACACATCCCTAAGAAAAAAAGACCTAAAAAAATATAAAGATGGGGCATGAAAATACCTTTTTTGCCTATTTTGAGGAATGGGTTAAGCGAATCATTGCCATTAAACGCCCGCTATCAGGTTGGTTTTGGTGGGTGGCGCGGCGGTGGCTGAAAAAACGATCATCGGCATAAGTGTCTTCGGGCATGGAGGCGGCATTAACCCCAAGGTCATGCAATTGCCCCAAGACATAGCCCGGCAAATCAAACAGCCAATGGTCTTTCTTTTGGTCAGGGATAAAAAATTGCGCGGCGTTGGACTTGGCGGGGGAGTTGGCGGGGGGGCTGGTGGCGCAAACCGCGTCTTTCAGGTCTTGCCCCACTTGGTAGGAGGCTTGCTGGATCGAGGGGCCGGTGACGGCGCGAATATGATCGCGGGATGCGCCTTGGTCTTCCATCGCGGTAATCGTGCTGGCAATAATGCCGCCAACAGCACCGCGCCAACCAGCATGCGCCGCCCCGATCACGTGATTGACCGGATCAACACATAAAACAGGAACACAATCAGCGGTTAAGATCACACAAGTCACGCCTGTATGAGCGGTGACAAGGGCATCGCCTTCTTTTCTTTCGGGGATGGGCTGATTAGATAAGGCGTGGTGATCAACAATATGGCATTGATCCGAATGGATTTGGAAAAGCCCGCAGAGCTGATCATCCCCGCCGCCAATGGCCGATTGCGCAAGATGGCGGTTTTCATGAACATGATCAAGATGATCATCTGACCCTAACCCGCCATTAAGACTGTCATATAAACCGTGGCTGACGCCGCCCATGCGGGTGAAAAACCCATGGCGCACCCCGGGGCAATCCAACAAAGGATGGGTCAAATAAGGCGGGGTGCTCGTTGGTTGATCTGTTGCGCGTTCCTTGGTCATCT
>CALFYS010000118.1 GCA_937952245.1 uncultured Alphaproteobacteria bacterium
CTTGCCCATCTTTGGGCATTTGTTGCGACTGATCAAGGGTCAGCACCTCTTGGATATGGTTGGATTTGATCACATCATCATCCACCAACACCAGCAAACGGCGGATCATGTTTTCCAGCTCCCGTACATTCCCCGGCCATTGGTGATTGAGCATCAACGCCATGGCTTGATCATCAATCTTTTTGGCGCGCAAGCCTTCTTTTGCGGCTTTTTTAATGAAATGCGTGGCCAATTCCGGAATATCTTCTGCCCGATCTTTTAATGGCGGCAAATGAAGCGGCACCACATTCAGGCGGTAGTATAAATCTTCCCTAAACTGGCCTTTTTTAATCAATTCCGGCAAGGATTGATGGGTGGCGGCGATAATCCGCGCGTCTGATTTAATCACCTCTCTGCCGCCCACACGGGTGAACCCGCCATCTTGCAAGACCCGCAGCAACCGTGTCTGGGCATCTGGCGGCATATCGCCAATTTCATCAAGAAACAGCGTGCCGCCTTTGGCTTGGGCAAAACGGCCATCCATGCGGCGGTCAGCGCCCGTAAACGCCCCTTTTTCATGGCCAAAGAGTTCCGATTCAATCAAATCACGGGGGATGGCCGCCATATTAAGCGCAACAAACGGGCCTTTTTTGCGCAAGCCAAGATCATGGAGCGCCCGCGCCACCACTTCTTTACCCGTGCCGCTTTCGCCAGTGATCATCACCGACAGATCGGTGGAAACAAGCCTTGCCATGGATCGGAAAATATCCTGCATGGCGGGGGACTGGCCGATCAATTGGTCGTGCTGGTCATCACCAAACAGCATTTCAGATGGCGCGGTTGATGCTGAATTTAAAGCCGAGGTGACGGTATCCACCAATGTTTCCAACGGAAAAGGTTTCGGCAAATAGGCAAAGACTTCGCCTTCTTGGGCTTTGACCGCGGTCAGCAAGGTTGAACGCGCGCTCATCATCACAATCGCCATGTCCGGGCGGCTTGATTTAATCTCCGGCAAAACATCCAAAGCATCGCCATCAGGGAACACTACATCTGAAATCAAAACAGGGGCGTTGATATGATCGATTAACACCATCAGCTCCGCCAAGGTTTCAGCGGTTTTGACGGTAAACCCTGCGTTGCCCAAAGCGGTTGAAGCGACCAAACGAATGGCGTGGTCATCATCGGCCAAAATAACCGTCGGGCTTTCGGTTGTGATTTTATTCATGACACGCCCTCTTTATTGTCATCTGATGGTGAGCTGGCATGGCTCTGTTCTGTCATGCGGTTTTCCGTGATGGGGCTTTCCATAATCGGGCTTTCCATAATGGGAAGGCCAATCCGGAAAATTGTTTTGCCTTGTTGCGAGGTCACATCAATCGTCCCGCCATGGTCAGCGATGGTGCTGGCAACAAGCGCCAAGCCCAACCCTGTGCCTTGTGATTTATTGGTCACAAAGGGATCAAAAATATGGTCTTTTAATTCAGGCGCAATGCCGCTGCCGTGGTCTTCAATCTCAATCACCAAGGGCGCCACCGCTTGCCCCGCTTGCCGCGCGACCGCGTAATGCACCCCTAAGTTATAAAAAGTTCTAATGTATATTTTTTGTTTTTTATCAGATGCTTCACAAGCGTTCTTAATTAAGTTTAATAACGATTGGATCAACAGATCACGATCACCTTCAGTATCCGGCAAGGACGGATCAAACAGCGAGATCATCTCCACCCCTTGGCCAAAACTGTTTTGCGCAAGGGTGATGCAATGATTGATCACTTCATGGATATTCACCGGAGAACGATCAATGTCTTTGCCGCCAGCAAGGCTTTCCATGCGGGTCAACAACGCCGCGATGCGGTCGGTTTCAGAGATGATCAAGCCCGTCAAAGCGTCTGGGTCACGATGCCCTGATTTCAGCAATTCCGCCGCCCCTCTGATCCCCGCCAATGGGTTTTTAATCTCATGCGCCAAGAGCGCGGATAAAGACGTCATGGAGCGTGCCGCCCCGCGGAATTGATGTTGCCCCCGAAGCCGTTCGGCCAGCGCCCGTTCCTGTATCGCCAGAATAACGCCGCCCGAAAG
>CALFYS010000119.1 GCA_937952245.1 uncultured Alphaproteobacteria bacterium
CGTCAAAACAACGGTGCTTGATCACCATGACGCGTCTTCAGGGGTGAACCGGATTCAGATGATCCGCCATCTGGTTGACCATGGTGAAGTGACCTGCATCGCCCATGAACCGCAATTTGATAAGAAAATCCTCAATACCATTGACCCGCGACAAAAACTGACCCGCATTTTGATGGACCCGATTGGTGTTTCTTATCCTCAAGGGGCGGATCAATATAGCCAGATGATGCACGGCTTGGCGGAAAGCCTGTTGAATTGCCGCCAATAGGGTTACGGCTCTGCAAAACATCTGTCCTGTTGATGAAGGCCTAGACCTGCGCTAGGGTTATTCATCAAGAGGAGGATGCCATGAAGATCGGATTTATCGGCCTTGGCAATATGGGCGCGCCGATGGCGCGTAATTTGGCCAAGGCGGGTCATGATGTGACGGGATTTGACGTCGCCACTGTCACGGTGGAGGGGGTGACCATCGCCCCTGATGTGAAATCAGTCGCAACAGGGCAGGATGTGGTCATCACCATGTTGCCCAATGGCGCGATTTTGAAAGAGGTCAGCGCTGAAATTCTCCCGCATATGGCGGATGGCTCGCTTTTGCTGGATTGTTCCACCGTTGATGTTGAAAGCGCGGTCGCGGTCGCCATGGACGCCGAAAACAAAGGGGTGATGGCGGTTGACGCGCCGGTATCCGGCGGCATTGGCGGGGCGGATCAAGGCAGTTTAACTTTCATGGCAGGCGGCAGTGACCAAGCTTTTGCCCGCGCTGAGCCTTTATTTGAGATTATGGGGCAAAAAGCCGTTCATTGCGGCAAGTCTGGCGATGGGCAAGCGGCGAAAATCTGCAATAACATGATCCTTGGCATCACCATGATCGGCACGTGTGAGGCGTTTGCCTTGGCCGATAAACTGGGGCTGGATCGGCAAAAAATGTTTGATGTGGTCTCAACGTCATCAGGGGCAAGCTGGTCGATCAACACCTATTGTCCTGCCCCGGGGGTGGGGCCTCAATCACCGGCTGACCGCGATTATGCCCCAGGATTTGCCGCGGAATTGATGGTCAAAGATTTAGGTCTGGCGCAGGATGCCGCCAAAGCCGCGGATGCTGATACGCCATTGGGCGCGGCGGCGGCGGAACTTTACCGTCAATTTGTTGAAGATGAAGATGGATTGGGCAAGGATTTCTCTGCCATGTTGCCACGTTTTGCAAAAAGGACACGCGGATCATGACAAACACCGCTGATCTGATCATTATTGGCGGCGGGATCGCAGGGGTTAGCCTTGCCGCCCGCATCGCTGACCATCGCCGTGTTATCCTGCTCGAAGGTGAAGACCAATTTGCCTATCATTCCACGGGGCGGTCTGCCGCCATGTTTATTCGCAATTATGGCCCACCGGTGATCAGGGTGTTGAACCGGATGTCGGAGTCTTTCTTGCGTGACCATGAAGGGTTTAGCGTAAGCCCGCTGTTATCCCCACGGGGGCAAATGACCATTGATTTCGGCAATGATTCCGAAGAATTTGAAGCCTATATTGATGGCAGTAAAGGGCTGGAGATTATCTCCGCCGATGAAGCCCATCAGATTGTGCCAATCTTGAACAGGGCGCGGTTGCAACGTGCCGCGTATGAACCGGATGCCAGTGAGATTGACGTGGATATGCTGTTTTCCAGCTTTCAGAAGAAAGCCAAAGCCGCTGGTGCTGAATTAAAATCCAAACAAATGGTTCAGGCCATATCCCGACAAGATGGGGTTTGGCGCGTCACGACCACCCAAGATGTGTTTGAAGCCCCGATTGTGGTGAACGCGGCGGGGGCTTGGGTTGATCATATCGCTGGTCTGGCTGGGGTAAATCCCATTGGCATCACCCCGAAACGGCGGTCAGCGGTGATGATTCCCGCCCCTGAAGGGGCGATGGCTTGGCCAATGATCGTGCCCGCGGCTGAAGATTGGTATGCTAAGCCTGATGCGGGGCAGTTGATGATCTCACCGGCGGATGCCGATCCGGTGGAGGCGCATGACGCTTATCCCGATGATATGGTGCTGGCAGAAGGAATTGATCGCTTTAGCAAGGCCACCACGGTTGAAGTGACGCGGGTTGAACGGTCATGGGCGGGGCTTAGGAGTTTTGCCCCTGATGGTGATCCGGTGGTGGGTTTTGCCGATGATGCCGAAGGGTTTTTCTGGCTTGGCGGGCAGGGCGGTTATGGGATTCAAACCTCACCGGCGCTATCGTCAATCGCCGCCGCGCTTCTGATGGGGCAGTCCATTGATCAGTCTATTGATGCTGAACTCGAAGCCTCCCTTTCACCGTCTCGTTTTCACAACCCAATCGAAATGCAAGCATAATGACCGTAAAAATAGCCCTTATTCGCGGTGATGGCATTGGCCATGACGTGATCTCATCCGCCTTAGCCGTGATGGAAAAAGCCCTGTCGCTGGTCGGCAAACCCATGCCCATTCTGGATGAAATTCACGCAGGCGCCAGCTATTACGCCGCTGAAGGGATTGATATTGAAGAAGGTGGTGAAGCCCGTGCTGGACAAGCCGATGCGATTTTCCTCGGCGCGATTGGCTTGCCCTCTATCCGGCATCACGATGGCACTGAAATTTCACCGCATCTGCGCTTGCGGGATCGCTATGGTCTGTATGCTGGGGTGCGGCCTGTCAAAGCCTATCCCAATGCCCCGCAACGCCTTGCCGCCGATGATGCCCGTAAGATTGATCTGGTTTTAATTCGCGAAAGCACCGAAGGGCTGTTTTATTCCGCCGCTGTCCATGGGCGGAGTCGATTTGAAGGCGATGAAGCGGTGGAAGAAACCTTGCGGATCACCCGAAGCACGACGGAAAAACTCCACCGCTTTGCTTTCCGTTTGGCGGAAAAGCGCAAAGCCCGCGGCCATCAAGGAAGCGTGACTTGCGTTGATAAAGCCAATGTATTCAGCGCGTTGGCATTCTTTCGTAAGATATTTGATGAAGTTAAAACTGAATTCCCCCATGTCGATACAAGCTATCAATATGTTGATGCCATGGCGCTGGAATTAATCCGCCAGCCGTGGAATTTTGATGTCATGGTCACGGAAAATATGTTCGGCGATATTCTGTCGGATTTATCGGCGGGGCTTGTTGGCGGCATGGGCATGGCTTCTTGCGGTGAGATTGGTGATGAAATAGGTCTTTTCCAACCCGCCCATGGCAGCGCGCCGGATATTATGGGGCAAGACAAAGCCAATCCCTTGGCGACGATTTTAAGCGCGGCTTTGATGCTGGATTATCTGGCGGATCAAACGGGTATCACCGCTTATGCCGATGCGGGGCTGTTGATTGAATCCGCGGTGGATCAAGGCTTTGCCGCCAACCAGTTGCGCCCCATGGAATTCGGCGGCGATATGGGAACAAAAGCCATGACCGAAGCGGTGATGGCGTTTTGCACCGCCCGTCCATCATCTTAAGGCATCAGAAAGAGGGGATCGAGACATGATTAAAGGGCAGTATGTTGTGACGGTCACGTTCACGCTTCATGATGGGGCGGCAGAGGCCTTCATGCCGTTGATGAAGGCGCAGGCAGAAAACTCAGTTCGCCTTGAAGAAGGGTGCCATTATTTTGACGTGGTGCATCAGGATGATGACCCCAACACCGTCTTTTTATATGAGGTCTATAGCGATCGTGCCGCGTTTGATCTTCATTTAAATTCGAATCATTTCAAAGACTTTGACAGTAAAGTTAAAAATCTAGTAAAAGATAAAAAAGTCCTGTGTTTTGACCAGCGCCATTCCGGCTAAACCGTAAAAGCAATGGGGGATTGCATCTTTCCCGCCGGATCAAGAGACCTATATCAGAAGCATCAATCATGAAGTGAAGGATGATCCGATGCGCGGTTACACCCCTGTTCTTTTGGCGCTGGCTTTATTGTTGGGGTTGGCGTCTTGCGCCCCGAAACCTGTTGACCATCTTGCTGATCGAAGCCCCGCCCTTAACCTTGAGGATTTCTTTGAAGGGGAGACGGTGGCTTATGGGATTTTTGAAGATCGTTTCGGCAATTTAAAGCGGCAATTCAGGGTTCGCATCCAAGGCACTGTTGAAGGCAATACCCTGACCTTGGATGAAGATTTTCTTTATGATGACGGTGAAAAGGCCAACCGCGTGTGGACCATCACCAATCAAGGCAAGGCCGATGATGGCCTGACGCGCTATTCAGGGCAAGCCGCTGATATTAACGGCGAGGCCACGGGAACAGTGGCGGGGAACGCGCTCAATTGGTCCTATGATATTGATCTTGAGACCGATGATGGCAGTTTCACCGTTCGTTTTGATGATTGGATTTATCAGCAGGATGAACATATCGCGCTGAACCGTGCTTATGTCAGTAAATTTGGCATTAATGTTGGGTCGGTGACCTTGGTGTTTCTGCGCGGCAAAGCCGCCGCCGCCGTCATGCCTGTTGATTTAAATCAATGGTAGGGCTGACTTTCCCATGCGATTGATGGCATTTTTTATTGAAATTCTGCCGCTGGCGGGGTTTTTTATCGGCTTTGAGCTGGGCGGGATTTTCACCGGTGCGGTGGTGTCTTCGGTATTGGGGGTCGCCCTGATGGCTTTGGCATGGCTTAATGAAGGGCGAGTCGCGCTGTTCCCGCTCTATTCCGTGGCCTTGGCGGCTCTATTCACGATCCTTGCTTTGTTGATGGACGCGGCGGTGTTTATCAAAATTCAGCCGACCGTGTTTAATGGCGGTTTTGCCATCGTGCTATTGGCAGGCCTCTGGCGCGGCACCGCCATGATGAAGCGGTTTTTTGGCGCGCAATTTGACCTGACCGAAGACGTCTGGATGACATTAAGCCTGCGCTGGGGGCTGTTTTTCACGGTGATGGCCATCGCCAATGAGCTCGCCTGGCGGCAATTGGATGACGCGGGATGGGTTTGGGTCAAGACATTCGTCTTTGCCCCCGCCAGCGGGCTGTTTATGTTGGCGCAATTGCCCATCACCTTGCGGGGGCGCAAAACCAAAGCGTGATTTTCGCCCTCGTAAGGGGGGTGGCCATCTGGTAGAACCATATCATGTTGACCCCATTGCTTGACCCCAAGATTTCCATTGAAGACCGTGATGGCCGCCCGTGTTTGGTCAGCGGGCGTTTTGGTGATCTCTATTTCGCCGCCCAAGATGGTCTGGCCGAAACCGAATTGGTGTTTTTATCAGGCAATGATTTGCCGTCGCGAATGGAAGGGCAGCGGCAATTCACCGTTGCGGAAACAGGCTTTGGCACAGGGCTGAACTTTCTGGCGTTGCTGCATCATTGGCGGCGGTTGGAAGACCACCCTGATCAAACCGCCCCATTGTTGCATTACATCACCACTGAAATCGCCCCCCTTGATGCTGAGGTGATCAAAGAGGTGCTTTCGCCTTATCAAGACTTATCGGGCTTGGTTGATGAAATGCTTGCGATTCTGCCGCCCCGCTGGCCTGGGCGGCATCGGCGGCATTTGTTTGGCGGCAGGGTGGTTGTTGATTTCCTTTACGGTGACAGCCTTGCAATGATCCAATCGTCCAATTTTAGAGCCGACGCGTGGTTTTTGGATGGGTTTGCCCCATCGGTTAATCCTGATATGTGGCAGGATGGGCTTTTTGAAGCGCTGGCCAGCCATTCCGCGGCTCAAGCGACATTGGCCAGTTTCACCGCCGCCGGTCATGTGCGGCGCGGGCTGGAGGCGGCAGGGTTTATGATCCATCGCCTGCCGGGGTTTGGTCATAAACGGCATCGCATCACGGGCCAGTTTACACTCAAGTCTCAACAGACCAGCGCTGAACCAATCCCCCATGTCGATACTCCCAAAAAAGTTGTGATTATTGGGGCAGGAATTGCGGGGGCATCGGTCGCCGCCGCCCTAAAACCCCGAGGGGATGATATTCTGGTCTTGGGGCAGGGGGATGGTGCTGGTGATGGCGCGTCCGGTAATATCGCGGCGGTGCAATCCCCGCGCTTAACCGCGGCGGATAGTTTTTCTGAACGCCTTTCCCTCACAGGATATAGCTATGCCCGCTGGTTGGCGCGGTTTCATGGCGTTGATTTAGCGGCGCAAGCCATCAGCTACGCGTGGAATGACCGTGAAGTCACACGGCAAGAAAAAATCAAATCCCGCGATTGGCCCGATACGGTGTTCTCAACCCCTCTGCCGAGCGAGTTAAAAGAACAAACCGGGCTTGATATTGCCTATCCTGGGTTGCTTTTCCCCGATGGTGGGGCGGTTGACCCGAAAGCCTTGACCCATGCGTTGTTAGACGGGGTGAACACACAGTTTAACACCACGGTCACGGGATTTACGCCGTTGTCGGGTGGCGGCTGGCAGATTGAAACTGACCAAGGCGCGATTGAGGCTGATCTCTTGGTGCTGGCGGCGGGTTCAGGGCTGGCGGCGTTAACCCAAGATTGGCTGGACCCTTTATTGCCCCTGCAAGTCACGGCGGGGCGTGTCAGCCATATGCCATCATCTGCTCTAACATCTACTTTGAACGGGGAAGAGTTAAACCATGCCATCAGTTTTGGCGGTTATATGGCTAAAGCAAAGGATGGCCAAATCGCTTTAGGGGCCAGTTTTGACCGCCACGTTGATATGAACGCCCCGCCGCCGATTGATGATGATTTGCACAATGCCAATATCGAGACATTGCCGCCAGCGGTTGCGGCCAGCATTGACCGTGATTTCACCACATGGTCAGGGCGGGTCAGTTTTCGGCTGGCCTCCAAGGATCGTTCCCCCATCGCAGGCGACCTTGGCAATGGCCTTTATGTGATCGCGGCTTTGGGCGCGCGCGGCATGGTGACCGGGCCTATTTTGGGGCAGTATATCGCATCGCTGATCATGCAAACGCCATCCCCGTTGGATCGAGGGGCGGCGTCATTGGTTGACCCGTATCGGTTTTCAGCAAAGGAAGGGTTGTAAGGCGGTTTAATCATCGCCCCATTAATCATCCCATTAATCATCTCCGCGGCGGATCATCAATTCATCCATATGAAGAACGAACCGGCAGAGAATAGAGGCCATGGCCGACCAATCTTGTTTCAGCTCAAGACTGGTTTCATCCAAATAACAAGAACGGCAAATTTCGATCTGTAGCGCCGAGACCCCCGCCACGGGGTTGCCATAGTGCTTTGTGATAAAACCGCCTGAAAACGGTGAGTTAAGACGTGTTCTTAATCCTTCACGTGAGAAATAATTCAACGCCGCATCCACCACCCAAGGGCGCGCCGATTGGCCGTGATTGCTGCCAATAATCACATCGCTATCAACCCCGAACAACCCTGACGGCATGGAATGGCAATCCAGCAACAACGCGTGGTCATGGGATCGGGCAGACCGGATCATCGTTTGCAAAGCCTTGTGGTAAGGCGTGTAATAATGCTGGCGTCTTAATTCAACTTCGCTGGCGGGCAGGGGGTTTGTGTAAATATCCTTTTGCCGGGCGGCTTTTTTGGGGATCATCCCTAAACCTGACCTTAAGTAGCGGGTGACTTTCGGGTTGGTTGTGCCGACAGGCCCATCAAACATTTGCGCGTCAATTTCATCCGCTTGGCGATTAACATCAACAAAGCTTCGGGGGAATTGCGCCATTAAAATCGGGGCGGGTAGCGGCTGAAACGTCAATAAGCGATCAACGCCCGCGTCTTCGACTTGCCTTAATTGGTCGAGCGGCAGGCTGGCTTGATCCAAAAAATGATTGGGGTAACGGCGGCCACTATGGGGGGAATTAACCACCACCGGGGAAAGCCTGTTGCCCGCGGCGGGGATAATCTCAAAAGGGTATTCAACCGTATTGACCACCACAGCAGGGCAGGCCAACGGGTTGCCGCCCTCTATGTTTTGACGTCTTTGTTGGTGATGTGGTGGTGATCCGGTCATCCCATAAACTCAAAATATCAACAATCTGAATTCAAAGCATAGGGGGTGATGTCTTCATCAACAAGCCCTGATCTATTTTGAGTGATATTTTGGCTTGCGCTTATCAAATTTTACGCTATGTTCTCAATCACGCTGTTAAGCACTAAGGACGCGTAGCTCAGCGGGAGAGCACTACGTTGACATCGTAGGGGTCGCTGGTTCAATCCCAGCCGCGTCCACCATCCCCAAATACCTCTTCGCTTTCAGATTTGCCCTGACATTAGGCATCATCCCTTTCCCTTGCCAATAATTACAATTTCCGCCAGCATGATCCTTATGGATAGGGGGAGGTTCTGATGTGTATGTGTTCTTTGCATCAACGCCGTACGGTTTTGCTGGGCATGGCGGGCGTTATGATCATGCCGCAACAGCTTTGGGCTCAAAATGATGGGATTGATGTGATTGGCGGTGCTGTCAGCATCACGCCGTCATCCAGTGCCGAAGGCGGCAAACAGCCCTTTAAACTGGATAGCGGCGCGTTGGGCGGAGTGGTGAAAACCAAAGACCAAGTGTTTTACCTCGACCCTGAAACAGAGGCTGATTTCTATAAAGACGATGATGGTCTTGTTTCAAATATCGTTTTGAAAGCAGGCGGGGTGTTGTCGCTCTTTGGTGAGAAATCAGGCCAAGGGGTTGAGATCAAAACCTTTAACGCGGTTGGCGCGATCAGAGGCACCACCACCTATTTCGCGTGGCAAGCCAAGGAAAAACGAACCTATGTGTGCTGTTGTTATGGCGGGGTTGACCTGTTGAATGGCAAGGGCGGCCAGAAAAGCCTTGAAACGTCTTATCATACGGCGGTGGTCTTGCCGCAAGACGGCGGGGTTGAACCCGCCCCCTATGACCGGCCTTTAAACCATTACGATGATGATATTCTTGCTCTTGAAGGGCAGGTGGGGCGCACGCCTCGCTGGCAATTGCCCCATGGCCAGATGAATTTCTTTGCCCCTCGACCTGTGCCGTTAAAATCAGGTTGAAT
>CALFYS010000120.1 GCA_937952245.1 uncultured Alphaproteobacteria bacterium
AGTTGGTTGACATCAGTTGATTGACGAGTGTTGATTAAAGCCAAGATATTGGCGTTAAAACCTGCATCAATAATGTGCATATCGGCCTTATAGGGGGGTTGGGGCGGCTTGTCCAGCCTTGTCTTTTTCTTTCACCAAATGGGGTGGTTACTAGGCAGATTGTGACCAGCGGCCAGAATCATCCTGTTGCCAATAGCTCAACTGATGGCCATCACCATGAAGCGCTTTCCATTGGCTGCGCGCGGTGGCCACCGCCGCTTCGTCATTGCCATCAAAAAGAACGAAAACGCGGTCACTCCCCTCAAGGCCTTCAGGGGTGATGCCATTGATAAAAAACATAAAACTGGCGTTATTTTGATTATCATCGGGGCTGTCGCTAAACCAGATGGGGCATATCTCGGCATCGGCATCATCTTTGCCTTTCATGCCATGGGGCAACCATGACCCTTCACCAAAAGACCAGAGCGCCGTTGATAAAATCGGCGCTTGGTTAAGATCACAGCAGACCAATGCCCTTTTTTCCGCCGCCATTGTTTTTTGCAATAGGGCGGGCAAGGCTTCGGCCGCTGTTGATCGCGTCAAATGATAGAAGGCCAGTTCAGCCATTCATCAGGCCTCAGTTTCAACAAGTTTGGTCAGCATTTTCACGCCATAACCTGTGCCGCCTTTTGGCACGGTGGGGGATGATTTATCCGCCCAAGCCATGCCCGCAATATCAAGATGCGCCCATGGCACGTCTTCAACAAATCGTTCCAAGAAACACGCGGCGGTGATCGACCCCGCCAGCCGCCCGCCGATATTCTTCATATCGGCGATATGTGATTTCAGCATATCGTCATAGGCTTTGCCCATGGGCATCCGCCATGACTTTTCATTGGTGGCTTGGCCTGCATCGATAATGGCTTGCGACAGGTCATCATCATTGCTGAACAAACCCGCGTATTCCTTGCCCAATGACACCAGAATAGCCCCTGTCAGGGTGGCCAGATTGATCATTTTTGCGGGCTTGTAATAAGTTTGGGCATAGGTCAGCACATCGGCCAGCACCAGACGGCCTTCGGCATCCGTATTGATGATCTCCACCGTTTGACCGGACATGGAAGTGACCACATCACCCGGGCGTGTGGCTTCGCCATCGGGCATATTTTCAACAAGGCCAACAAGCCCCACGACATTGCGCTTGGTTTTACGGCCGGCGATGGCACGCATCGCGCCAACAACCGCGGCTGAACCGCCCATATCCCATTTCATGTCTTCCATGCCGCCCGCGGGTTTAAGGGAAATCCCGCCAGTATCAAAACAAACACCTTTACCAATCAGGGCAATAGGGGCTTCGTCTTTCGCCCCGCCCTGCCATTCCATGACCACCATTCTTGAAGCACGGCGACTGCCCTGCCCGACAGAAAGCAACAGATCCATGCCTTCTTTCCGCATCGCGTCTTCATCAAGGACAGTGATTTTCAGCCCTGTTTCCGCCAGCGCTTCACACCGTTCAGCATAGCTTTCAGGGTATAGTTTATTAGCAGGTTCCGTGATCAAATCACGGGCGAGGAAAACGCCTTCTGCCAATTCCGCCCGCGCCCCATAAGCCGCTTCAGCATCGGCGGCGGCATCAGCGTGGATGGCCAATGACGTTTCCTTGATTTTGGCCTGATCGCCTTTGGTGAAATACTCTTTAAACACATAAGACGCTAAATGCGCGCCATGCGCCAAATCCGCCAGTGTTTCAGCATCTCCATCCATGTATAGATGAACATCAGAAAGGCTTGCCCCTTTGATGGCGGCAAAGATTTTACCGCCAAGGGTTTCCGCGTCTTTCCCCGCTTCAAGCGAAGCATCACATCCCATCAAGATAACCGTGCCTTTGGCGCCGCGCACCACAAGGCTTGAACCTGACTTGGCTTTAAATTCCGCTTCGGTGGCCGCCCTTGATAAGGCGCCATCGGCGTCTTGATCAGCTTGTTTGGCAGCGGCGGATAACTCAATGCCGCCATCGCCGCCATCATCTTTGGATGACGCCATGACAACACAAGGATATTCAATCGTTGATGATGCTTGATGAAAAGATAGGGATAGGGTTGCGGTCATGATCAGTCCTCTTTTGAAATATCTTTATTGAGTATCGTGATGACGGGTCAGATTATCAAGTCTTTGGCGGATAATATTTTTCAATTTTTCATCCTTGTCTTTGCTATTTGCAAAGAAAACCGAACACGGCCTGATCAGCGTTAAATATTGATATTTATTGTACAAAATCGCCTTTTTCGTGATATGTCTGTGTCATGGAAATCAATCGTTATCTTTTTAAACAAGTGCTTTATTGGCTCTTGGTCAGCACCCTTTCGATGATCGGGATTGTTTGGCTGGGGCAAGCCCTGCAATTGATCGAATTGCTGGTCAATAAAGGCGCGGCCATGTCACAGTTTTTGACATTGACCTTTTTGGCCGTGCCGCTCTGGTTGATGGCGATTTTACCGATTGGCGGCATGGCCGGCGTTGTGGTGGTGCTCAACAAACTGCAATCCGACCGTGAGATTATCGCCATGTATGCCGCGGGCATGAGCAATTTCAAAATCGCCCGCGCACCGCTGGCGGTTGGGGTGTTGCTGACGATTTTCCTCTATATCAACTCCGTTTTAATCTTACCCCTGACCTATAGTGGTTATAAATCCATTATCAGTTCACTCAGGACATCGGCCCCGATTGTGACCTTGCAAGAAGGTGTTTTCACCGACATCACCAAAGGGCTGACCATTTTTATCAGTGACCGCAAAGGCCAAAATAGTTTTGATAATATTTTCGCCCATGACACGCGCAATAATGGCACAATCACGGAGATTATTGCCGAAAGCGGTGAAATTGACATGGCCTCTTCACCGCCACGGTTGCGGTTTTTTAATGGGGTGCGGTCTGAATTCGCAACGGACACCAAAAAGACCACCATTCTGGAATTCAAATCATACAACCTGTCGTTGACCCAAGAAAACCAATCCAACAGGCAGCGCGCGCTTGATTATAATGAGTTGCCCATTCACACCTTGCTGCAAGGTGACGCCGCCAGTGAGCATTATTCCCGTGAAATGCGGGCGGAAGGTCATTATCGTCTGGCATCGCCTTTACTGGGGCTGTCACTGGTCGTCATCGGCATCGTTTCGGTTCTGGGCAGCAGTTATAAAAGAACAGGGCAATGGAAATTTATTATTGGCGCGGTGGGCATCGCCATTCTTGTTCAGATTTTAACGATCACAAGCCGCGGCGCGGTGATTAATGAACCTGCCGCATTCCCTTTGATATATCTTGCGGCGGGTGGCCCGGGATTAATCGGGCTGTGGATTTTGCGCCCTAAGTATAGGCGTTTAAAGGTGGAAGCCGCATGAATAAATCACGCTTATCCATGACATTGATGCTGTACCTGATGCGCTATACCGGGCTTCGGATTCTGGCGGCGACCGGCGCGATTGTCATGCTGGTGGCCATCATCGATACATCTGAATTATTCCGGCGAGTTTCCAACAAAGAATCTGTTACAACCTTTTCAGTCTTGATGATGGAAGCGGTGAAAATCCCATCCACCTTGCCGGTGCTGATCCCCTTTGGCGTTTTGATCGGCTTGATCATCAGCTTTCAGAAACTGCGCTCCACCAATGAGATTGTCATCGCCCGCACCAATGGCCTGTCGCTGTTTAAAATCGCAACAGGGCCGATTGTTTTGGTCTCGTTATTGTCGCTATTGGCCTTGATCATCATTGATCCCATCGCCTCGGCCACGCGCAAACGTTATGAGAGCCTTGAAGAAAATCTCTTTGGCGGCAATGGCCGGAATTTGACAGTCTCCACCGAGGGCATCTGGTTCCGTGATCGCAATGAAAATATCGCGATGATCATCCATGGTGATGAGATTGACACCCAAAGCCTCGCTTTGGTGAACCCCCTTGTTTACACGTTTAACCAAGATAATCAGCTGTTGGCACGGTATTATCCTGAAACACTTGCCCTTGATAATGGTTACTGGTTGATCACAGGCGGTGATGTCATTGACCAAACCGGCAAAGCCACCTCGGTGGATGAGACCATCATCAAATCATCCCTCAGCCAGCGTGACCTTACCCATTCCAACAAACGGCCTGAAACCATCCCATTGTTTGAGTTATGGGGATATATTGATGTGCTGGATAACGCTGGCCTGCCAAGTTTGGCGCATTCGTCTTATCTTTATTATCAATTGTCCACGCCGTTTCTGTTGATCGGCATTGTCTTGATCGTGGCACGCTTTACCCTCAATTTGACGGGTCGCCGCGGGTGGGGGCATATGTTTATTTTCACCGTTGGCTTCTGTCTTGGGCTGTATTTTATCAAAGATATGCTTTATGTGATGGGGGCATCGGGGCGCATTCATCCGTTTATTGCTGGATTTTCGCCATCATTTTTGATGATTATTATCGGAATAGGGCTTTTGATGCGGGCGGAAGAGCGATAAAACACATCCTATAACGGATTACCATAATTTTCGGGTCACTATTGACTGGGGTATGCAATGACAATGAAGAGACATAATGGCCAAACCTTTAAAGGGGATCGTCACTTGAAATCCAAGCCTTTTGTGATGCTGCCATTTGTGATGATGATGGCCATGGCCAGCCTGTTGATGGTGATCGCCACTGGCCTGCCGCAAGCCCATGCCAAAAAAATATCGGTTATCGCCGTGGTTGATGGCACCCCCATCAGCAATATTGATTTTGAAGAACGCCGCAATTTTCTGGTGAAAACAACTGGCATTGCCGACACGCCTGAAACCCGTGAGCAGATTGATAATGACGTTCTGCAAATGTTGATTGATGACACGATCAAAATCGCCGAAGGGTTAAAACTGGGCGCGGGCTATGAAACATCGGCCAAACAGCGCGCTCAAGAATTGGTCACCCTATCGTTTTCGCAAAATGGCGAAGACCCGTTTGAGGTGATGGAACGCCTTGAGATTGACCCAGCGGTGGCGGAAAAGAAATTTTTAGCCGATGTGCTTTGGGCATCATCCATCCAATCGCGCTTTGCCCGCCAGTTATCGACCACCCGCGAGGAAGCTGAAAAAGAGCTGGAGCGGATTGAAAAGAACATCCAAAAACCCCACGCCAATATTGATGAAATTGTGCTTTTGCCGGAACCCAGCCGGAATTACAACACCACCATGAAACTGGCCAATCAAATGTATGACGCCTTGTTAAAAGGCGCTGACTTTGGCCGCATCGCCCAGCAATATTCCGCTTCAGGTTCAGGCCGCCAAGGCGGTAAATTGGGTTGGGTTTTGGTGGAACGCCTGCCTGAAAACCTGAAACAAATCATTGAAAACGCCCCGACGGGCGCCATCACCCGCCCTGTTGAGCTGGATGGCGCGATTGTGATTTACCGCATCAATGGGTTGCGGATTTCCGGCCAAGCCGACCCGCTGGAAGCCAAGGTTGAGCTGGTGCGATTGGTGATGCCCTTTGACATGACCGCCAGTGACACGGAAAAGAACGCCGCCCGCCAGAAATTATCGGCCGATACCGCCACCGCCCAATCATGCGCTGAATTGGAAGCCCTGCATGAAGGCTATGGTTCAGGTTCAAAATTCAGTTTAGGTGAGTTCAAATTGACCGAACTTTCCCCCATGCTGCAAAAGGTTGTCTTGCCATTGGACAGCAATGAAAAAAGTGACGTGCTGAACTTCGCCGAAGGCATGGTCGTCTTCATGGTCTGCCAAAAAGAAATCCCCCAGTTGATCCTGCCCAGCCTTGATCAGATTGAAACATCAATCCGCAACAAGCATTTCACCGCTTTATCCGCGCGTTATATCTCCCGCTTGAGAAAGCAAGCCGTGATCACCTATCTGGATCAGGATTAATGCCCGCCATCCGTCAAATCGCCAAACGTCTGCTTGTCACCCCCGGGGAGCCAGGCGGCATTGGTGGTGAAATCTTGATTGATGCCGCGCATCAATCGGCACAAAGGGGTGGCAGCGCTTTAATCACGATTGATGACCCAAACCGCCTGACCGCTCTCGCCAAGGCCAAATCGGTGGCGCTCAACATCACCCCTGTGGACAGCGTGGAAGCCGCCAATGACCTGCCGAATGAAACGCTGGCGGTCTTGCCCATCACATGGCCAGAAGCCCCCCAGCCGGGTCAGGCTTCGGTGGCCAATGCCCCGCAAGTGATTGACGCCATCACCCAAGCCGCGCGCTTTGCCCAAGATGGTCTGGTGAAAGGGATTGTCACCAACCCGATTCAGAAATCCAGCCTCTATGCCGCTGGTTTCACCAGCCCGGGGCATACCGAATATTTAGGCGAATTGGATGGGGCGGATGCCTTTCCGGTGATGATGCTGGCCTGCCAAGAATTGCGCGCCGTCCCCTTGACCGTGCATATCCCCTTGGCGGAGGTGCCGAAAGCGATTAACGCCGAGCTGATCACCAAGACCGCCAGCATTTTGGATGACGCGTTGCGGCGTGATTTTGGCCTCAATGCCCCTCGCATTTCGGTGGCGGGGCTGAACCCCCATGCTGGCGAAGATGGCGCGCTTGGTGATGAAGAGACGCGGATTATCGCCCCTGCCATTGCCCAATGCGCGGCCATGGGGATGAACATCACCGGCCCTGTTTCCGCCGATACGTTATTCCATGAAGACCGCCGCGGCGATTATGACGCGGTGATCGCCATGTACCATGACCAAGCCTTGATCCCTGTCAAAACCATTGATTTCCATGGCGGGGTTAATGTCACCTTGGGGTTGAGCTATATTCGCACCAGCCCTGATCACGGCACGGCGATGGATCAAGCGGGCAAGTTTACCGCCAACCCACGGTCATTGATGGCGGCCATCACCATGGCGGAACAAATGGCGGCACAACGCCGAGGCCATGATGTCTGATCAGCCATATCACGCCAGCAACACGAGGATTGATGCCCTGCCCCCTTTGCGGGAGGTGATCAAATCCTATGGGCTGGACGCGAAAAAAAGCCTTGGCCAGAATTTCTTGTTTGACCTGAACCTGACAGGGCGGATTGCCCGCGCCGCCATGCCGCTTGATGGCACGGTGATTGAAATTGGCCCCGGCCCCGGCGGGTTGACCCGCGCGTTATTGCTGGCGGGGGCGGAAAAAGTCATCGCCATTGAAAAAGACCGCCGCGCCATTGAAGCCTTAGGCTCATTGGTCATCGCCGCCGAAGGACGGCTTGAGATTATCGAAGGTGACGCGCTGGATGTTGATATTAAATCCTTGGGGCAGGCCAACAGCCGCCGCCAGATTGTCGCCAACCTGCCCTATAATATCGCCACGGGGTTATTGCTCAACTGGCTTGATGACCTTGACCATTTGGATGCCATGACATTGATGTTTCAGCGTGAGGTGGGGCAACGCATCACCGCCCAGGTTGGGGATTCCGCCTATGGCCGTCTGGCGGTGATGGCGCAATGGCTGTGTGAAGTGCGGTCGGTTTTTGATATTCCGCCGCAAGCCTTTGTGCCGCCGCCGAAAGTCACCTCCAGCGTGGTGCAACTCACCCCCCGCGCAACGCCGCTCGCCCCTGCTGATAAAACCTGCTTGGAAGATGTGACGCGGGCGCTTTTTGGCCAACGCCGCAAAATGCTGCGGTCATCCATCAAGACGCTGAAAACAGATGGGCTGTTGGATGGCCTGCATCTGACGGGGGATGAACGCCCCGAACGGCTTGAGGTGGAAGATTTCTGCGCCATCGCCGAGGCTTTGCGGCATCACCGTCAGGCGGGTTAAAAGGCCTAGATTACATCTGGTGCCACTTCAGGCGCGAATTCAGGGTTAAATTCAGGCGCAAGTTCAGGCGCAACCACAGGAGCAGAAGAAGGCTCAGGCGCAGAACTCGAAGTTGGTCTACTGTTAAAATCTTTCGCCGCATTTTCGGAAAGATTGATGAAATCTTCTTTATAAAGCGTGCCGGTAAAACCAACCAGAATAGCGAGTTGTTGTTTCTTTCCAAAATAATCGGCTGTACGATCGCTATGACCTTCAGGCACAGCAAAAATATACGTACTCTTCTTCACTTCCCATTTGTAAATATAAAGGTCAGGATAACCTCCCACATCCAATTTATCTTCACCTTGGGTAAAATCAGTGATGATATTTGTGGATTCTTCAGCCAAAGCATCAGCATTTTCTTTTTTCTTAACGCCATTTAAGACAAAAACATCATTGCCTTTGCCGCCAGTGTAAATATCAATTTCGTTACCATATTTGCTGCCATCCAGAACATCATTGCTCGCGCCACCATTGCTGGCGCTTACTGGCGGCAGGGTGCTGGCGGGTACGCTGCTGGAAGATGCGCTTGAAGGGGCTCTTGTTGGGGCGGAAGATTCGACGGGAGCATCAGGGTTTTGCTCCGCTGGCATGATTGGTAATTCGGGGAGAATACACCCTTCAAATGTCTCTTCCTCTTTATATTGAAGGGGTATATTGGAAGGAATAATATTATGAAGCCAATAGCCATCTTCATTGTCGTTCAAACGGAAGAGATAATACCCCGCTGTCACGCCATATGGCGCCGCCGCCGCTTCATCAAGCCAGACGGGGGTATCCAACGGCCCTTGATACGCATCAAGACCAATCGCGATCCCATCTTCAAGATTTGTATTCACGCCTGTATTAACACCATCCATTATGCGACTCCTGTATGATCACCACTAGTGATGACTTCATCCGTCGATGGGGCACGCCGAAAACAAACACGTGATCAAAACAAACGCGATCAAAACTAAAGGCGATCAACCACCCGTGACAAAACCGTCACCATCACTCTAAAAAAAATTGGGGCAAAACACTGGCGTTTTCAGGGGAAAAGCCCTGAATCGGACGATGCCCAAACACGCTTAAAAAACAATACAGAGAATA
>CALFYS010000121.1 GCA_937952245.1 uncultured Alphaproteobacteria bacterium
GCTGAAAGACGTGATAGTCCTGTTGTTGAAACCATCGCGGGTCGTGCCAATATGCTGGCTGACCATGGTCATAATATCGGCCCGATTGGGGTCACCGGTTCTGACAGTGCCAATACCATTGCTGAACAGGCTGATGTTATTCTTGCGGTTGGCACAAGATTGCAGGATTTCACCACAGGGTCATGGACGGCATTTGACCAAGCGGCACGGTTTATTTCAATCAATGCGGCGCGCCATGACGCCGGCAAACACATGTCGTTGCCAGTGGTGGGAGATGCAAAATTAGGCCTCAATGCTCTTGATGCGGCTTTGGGTGATTTTAAAGCGGATCAAGGCTGGATCGCCCAAGCCCAATCCGAACGTGTGAAATGGGATAAATATGTTGCTGATAACACCAGTTATGGTGATAACCGTCCCAACTCATATGCCCAAGCCATTGGCGTTGTGAACAGCCTTTGCCATCAGCGTGACCGCATCGTTGCGGCGGCAGGGGGATTGCCAGCCGAAGTGACAGCAAATTGGCGAACCCTTGATATTGGCACGGTGGATGTCGAATTTGGGTTTTCCTGTATGGGGTATGAAATTGCTGGCGCATGGGGCGCAAGGATCGCTCAAAGCCAACAAGAACCTGACCGCGATACCATCACTTTCTGCGGGGATGGGTCCTATCTGATGCTTAATTCTGATATTTATTCATCGGTGTTAAGCCAAAAGAAAATCATCGCGCTGGTGCTGGATAACGGCGGTTTTGCGGTGATTAATAAACTTCAAAACAACACAGGCAATGAGAGTTTTAACAACCTCTTTGCTGATTGCCCCACCATTCCTGAACCGTTCGGGGTGGATTTTGCCGCCCATGCCGCCGCCATGGGAGCGAAGGCTGAAACTGTTGAAAATCCGGCTGAATTGTCAGACGCCTTTAAACGCGCTCAGGCCAGTGATCAAACCTATGTCATTGTCATGAAAGTTGATGCTTATGATGGGTGGACCACCGAAGGACATACTTGGTGGGAAGTCGGCACGCCTGAAGTCTCCAATAGTAAGAAAGTCAGAGCAGCGCATCAGGATGTTGAAAAGTCAAGATCACGTCAGCGGCGAGGCGTGTGATGATACTTGACGGCATCAAATCAAAAAAAATTCTCGTTATTGGACGGGTGGGGATGGATCTCTGCCCCCATCCACCGGGCACTGCTACTGAAAACGCCACAGATATGATGGTCACCATGGGCGGGTCTTCGGCCAATATCGCGGCGGGTCTATCAAAATTCAAATGCCAGACTGCGCTGGTAACCTGTGTTTCTGATGATGCGGTGGGGTGGTATTGCCTCAACCAATTGGACTTTTATGGCATTGATAAACGTCATGTTCGCAAGGTTAAAGGGGAAGAACGAACCTCGCTTGCTGTTTATGAAAGTCGTGTAGAAGGCCATCAATCAGTGATCTATCGCAATAACGCGGCTGATTTTCAGATGACGGTTGATGATATTAACGCCATTGATTTCAGCGAATATGGCGCTTTGATCACCGCCGGTACGGTGTTTGCCGCGGAACCCTCCCGAACTGCGGCGTTCAGGGCTTTTGAACGCGCAAAAGAAAACGGTATGCCGGTGATCTTTGACGTTGATTATCGTCCCTATAGTTGGCCTGCGGCTGAGGTGGCTGAAGATGTTTTGTCCCGTGCCGGTGAGATGAGCGATATTGTGGTTGGCAATGATGAAGAATTTGGTTTTATGGCCGGCGGCATTGAAAAAGGCCTTGATAAAGCCCGTGAATTGGCGCAAGTGGCGGGGCGTATCATTGTCTATAAGATGGGTGAAAACGGCGCGGTGACTTTCGGAGATGGCGCGGAAATTAAAACCGGAATTTTTCCTGTGGAGGCGTTAAAGCCAACAGGCGCTGGCGATAGTTTTATGGCAGGGTTTATTTCCGCATTGTCGGATGATATGCCCTTGCGTGATGCTGTGTTGCGGGGGTCTGCTTGTGCCTCGATCACCGTGTCCAAACCAGGTTGCGCCGCCGCCATGCCCGATGAAGCAGAATTGACAGAATTTATGAATACCCATGCCTATAGTGGCTCATGATGAAAGGATATCTCAATGCATATCGCCCCTTATGATAATGCCAATAAACCCATTGTTGATGTTGAAGATCAACTTGTTCCGCTGAATTATTTCAATATCGTCAAAATGAAAAAAGGTGAGGCGTTCAGCTATCAAGTCCCCGGGTATGAAACCTGCATCGTGCCTGCCACTGGAACAGTCGATGTTGAGGTTGAAGGCGTGTTATTCACCAACCTTGGCAATCGTGGTGAAGATGTCTGGGATGGGGAGCCTGAGGGCGTTTACATTCCGGTTGGTGCTAAAGTCACGCTGGTCTGTGTTTCAGAAGAAACCGAAACATTTATCGCTGGCGCAAAATATGA
>CALFYS010000122.1 GCA_937952245.1 uncultured Alphaproteobacteria bacterium
TCAAAAATGTCCGTTGTTGAAATGCGCGAAGCGGGGGCGGCGGATGTGCTGTATTTAGGGGAGCGTCCTTTGCCCGAATGCCGCGATCATGAGGTGCTGATCAAAACCCACCACGCAGGGGTGAACGGCCCTGATCTGGTGCAACGGCGGGGGCATTACCCGCCGCCAAAAGGCGCGTCTGATCTCTTAGGGCTTGAGGTTTCAGGTGAGATTGTCGCGGTTGGCGCGGATGTCACACGCTGGAAATTAGGGGATCAGGTGATCGCCCTCACCAATGGTGGCGGTTATGCCGAATATGTCGCCGTTGATGCGGAACACGTTTTATCCATCCCCCAAGGGGTTTCCATGACGGATGCCGCGGGACTGCCTGAAACTTTCTTCACGGTCTGGAGCAACGCGTTTTTTGGTCATGCCATCCAAGCCGGCGATGTGTTTCTGGTGCATGGCGGGTCTGGCGGCATTGGCTCCACCGCTATTCAAATCGGCGCGGCCTTGGGGATGCGGGTCATCACCACCGCCGATGGCGAGGACGCGTGCCAATACTGCCGCGATTTAGGTGCTGAAATTGCCGTTGATTTCCGCCAAGACGATTTTGTCCCCATCACCCGTGAAGCGGGCGGTGCCAGCATTATTCTTGATATTATTGGCGGGGATTATATCGCCCGCAACATCAAAGCCGCCAAACATGACGCCCGATTGATCAGCCTTGCTTTTAACCAAGGCTCAAAAGTTGAGATTGATCTGATGCCGATGATGCTGAAGCGGTTATCGCTGACCGGCTCTACCCTCAGGTCACGGCCGGACGCGTTTAAAGCGGCGGTGGCGCGCGATCTTGAAGACAAACTCTGGCCGCTGTTTGATGCCAAATCACCGCGCCCGATCCGCCCCACAACATTCCAAACCTTCCCCATGGCTAAGGCCGCCGCCGCCCATAGCCTGATGGAAAGCGGAAGCCAAAAGGGCAAAATCTTGCTTAACACCCAAGGTTAAATCAGCACCAATGGCTTAGCTATTGACTTAGCCATCATAGCGCGTGCCGCCACGGCGGTTCGGGTCAATGGTCAGCTCTGTCATCAAGGGTTGATGCGCCCGCTGGGAACACCCTTCCCTTGGGCAGAGGTGACAATTGATCCCGATTTGGGCGAATTCAGGCTGGTCTTTGACCCGCGCCGCGGTGGTCGCCGCGTTGGCGTAAATCACATCATCAATATGGGCGACACTGCATCCCAGAGACAGAACAAGCCGCCTGTCTTGGGTATCGCGACTAAAGGCAGGGCGTTCGGTGGTGCGGCTGATGGTAAAGAACCGCTCACCATCGGGCAATTCGACAAATTGCGGGATCACCACCCCGGGGGTACGGAAAGCGGTATGCAGATTCCAAACCGGACACGCGCCCCCAAATTCAGCGATCTGGAACGTGGTGGCGTTAAATCGCTTTGAAACATTGCCCGCTTTATCCACCCTCAGGAAGAAAAACGGCACGCCTTTATTGCCATCTTTCTGCAGTGTTGTCAGGCGGTGGCAAACCTGTTCAAACGACACTTCAAACCGTGCCGCAAGGCGATCAATATCATAGCGGGTTTCTTTCGCCATTTTGACGAAATCATCGTAAGGCATTAACAGCGCGGCGGAAAAATAATTGGCCAATTCAACCTGGCATCGTTTGACCACGCCATCACGGGGGTCATTGAGCCGGTCGGTGATGCTGTCCAGAACATCGGTAAATTCCAAAAAGCAAAGCACATGAGCCAATTGAAAAACGCGGTTGATATGATCCAGCCCTTCGGACAGATGAATAACCTTCTGGTCTTCGTCATAGACTCTTAACGCTTCGCCCATTTTTTCAACCGCCATGACCACCACGTCAATGCCATGACTTTTATGAAGCCGTTGCCGCAAGGCCATATAGGTCATATCGCTTTCTTTTTTCAGCGCGCTTCGCAATTGGCTGGCGGCTTGTTCAAGCCCGGGGAAGTAATTTGAATTGTTGCGGAAGAAATCATGCACCACGGTTTCAGCCGACGAGGCCAGCAATTCATCCGGCATTCGTTCATTGCCAATCCGCATGACATTTTCCAAAAGATTGCGGTATTCGCTGTGCATCCTCAGGAAGTTTTCCACCAAATTAGGGGCGTTATCAATCGCCGCTCGCATTTCACGGGGGTCAATCTGGCCTTCGCCAAAGAACGGGTCTTTCAGGACATTGCGCAAATCATCAAAGGTTTTGTTATCAACATCATTGACCAAATCTTGCCAATCAACGCCGTAGGATTCCAAAAGCCCCACCAGCACCCGAACCGAAAGGCTGCGCTGGTTGTGTTCCATCAGATTAATGTATGCGGCGCTGACCCCTAACCGGCTGGCCATATCCGCTTGGGTGTGGCCGTGATCACGCCTGAGCTGTCTTAACCTTGGGCCAACAAATGTTTTGCCCGAAAAGGCTCTGCCCAAATTCGAGGTGCTTATTTCAGATTTTCCTGAAGACGATGCCATCACATATTCTCCTGATCAATATTGCGGATCAGCACGGCCGCTTTGAGGCTCATCAAGCCTTGGGGCAACCCACTCAAAAATCAAGATAGGTCATATTAACAAATTAACAAGATGTTTAGTTGTTTTGTTAACTTTAAACACATTTACACTAATTCGCGTGTCGCGGTTGTTTTTTCCTGCCAAGGTCACTCCAGTTCATAAACCAACTAGAAATTTTGTTTAAAACAAACATTGAGATGGAGACCAATATGACTGGATTTAAATGTCTCGCCGTTCCTGGCCCAACGAATATGCCTTTTGAAATTCGCCAAGCCATGGAAGTGCCGCTTGAAGATCATCGCGCCCCTGATTTCCCTCAGTTCACCATGCCGCTTTTGGCTGATTTGAAAAAAGTTTTCCGCACGGAAACAGGCCAAGTCTTTATCTTCCCCGGGTCAGGCACAGGCGGTTGGGAATCCGCCATCGCCAATACGCTGAACGCTGGCGATAAAGTGTTAACGTCATCATTTGGTCAGTTCTCATGGCTTTGGGTTGATATGTGTCAACGGTTTGGCCTTGATGTTCATAACGTTGAAGTGGAATGGGGCCGCGGCGTGCCCATGGCGGAATATCGTGCCGCCCTTGAAGCCGATAAAACCCATGCCATTAAAGCCGTGCTGGTCTGTCATAACGAAACCGCAACAGGCGTGACCAGCGATATTAAAGCCGTCCGTGATATGCTGGATGAGCTTGGCCATCCAGCCTTGTTGTTTGTTGATGGCGTCAGTTCCATCGCCTCCCTTGAGTTCCGCATGGATGAATGGGGCGTTGATGTCGCCGTATCAGGTTCACAAAAAGGTTTCATGATGCCGACAGGCCTTGCCATTGTTGGTGTCAGCCAGAAGGCGCTGGATATGCGCAACCGCTCTGACCTGCCGGTTTGTTTCTTCAGCTTTGACGACATGATCAAGGCCAATGCCACGGGGTATTTCCCTTACACGCCAGCGGCAACATTGCTGCGAGGCTTGAGAAAATCTGTTGATATGCTGCTTGAAGAAGGCATGGATAATATCGCCGCTCGCCACAACCATTTGGCAACCGGTGTCCGCCACGCTGTTTCCGCTTGGGGGCTGACCAATTGCTGCCAAGACGAACAATGGCATTCTGATACCGTGACCGCCATTAAAGTTGGTGATGGTTATGATGCCAATGAAGTGATCAAAACAGCTTATTACAAGTACAACGTGTCTTTGGGCGCGGGCCTCAGCATCCTCAACGGTAAGGTCTTCCGCATCGGTCACTTGGGCTGGCTGAATGAAATCATGGTGATGCAGGCCCTGGGCGGTGTTGAAATGGCGATGCGCGATGTTGGCATTCCGTTTACATCAGGCGCGGGCGTTGGTGCCGCGGTTGATTTCTACACAGCCAATAAGCAACCCATGAAGATTGCCGCTGAATAACCCCCTCAAGCGAATATCTGTAATCTTGATTGAAAAGCCCCATCAGGGGCTTTTCTTTTGGGTGGGTTATTTTGCGGCGGCCAGTGTCGTCGTCAACAGCTCAAGGTTATGGGCAAACATCGCCAAATAAGACCGCGCAGGGGCGTTTTTAACCGACAGCGCATCGGAATAAATCCGCCCGCCAATCTTAATCCCTGTCTCGCGTGAGATTTGCTCAATCAAATCAGCATTGGCGATATTTTCAACAAACAACGCGCCGGCGTTTTGCTCCTTCAGAAAAGCGATTAACGCCGCCAATTCCTTGGCAGAAGGCTCCGCTTCCGTATCAATGCCTTGCGGCGCAAGAAAGGTCAGGCCATAGGCATCCGCCAGATAACCAAAAGCGTCATGGGCGGTGACCACAATCCTTTTATCTTCGGGCAGGCTTGCAATATCAGCCAAAGCACGGGCATGAAGCGCGTTTAATTGGCCGCGATAGGCATCGGCATTGGCTTTAAAATAATCCGCGTTTTTCGGGCTGATGGCCGATAAAGCCGCTTCGATATTATCGACATAAATCATCCCATTAATAAGGGAGTTCCAGGCGTGTGGATCAACCTCACCATCCACCAAAAGCGGGGTGATGCCATCGGTGGCCACGGCAATATTGGCCTTCGTGCCTGACGTTTCAATCAATTGCGCTGACCACGTTTCAAACCCCATGCCATTGACAATAATCAAATCAGCATTCGTGACAGCAACCGCGTCACCCGCGTTGGGCTGATACAGATGGGCATCGGCATCAGGGCCAACAATGGTGGTGATATGGGCTTTATCGCCTGCGACTTCAGCCACCATATCCCCAAGGATGGAGAAACTGGCGACCACATTGATCTTATCGCCTGAGGCATAAACCCATGATGGATTGACCATCATCAACCCCAACAGCACGATCATCCTGAACAGTGATGTTTTTTTCGCTTCACGTTTTGTTGTCATGAAATGACCCCCTATTTTTGAACAAACCGTCCCCAGACCATCCCCAATGGGGCAAACAACAGGCTGAAGAAAAAGAACCCGCCCGCAACCAAGACAATGGCAGGGCCAGTTGGCACTTGGCTGAGGTAGAAGGATAAAATAAGCCCAATCCAGCAACTCAAGAGCGCAAAGATAAGGGTAAGAATCATGTAACTTGTGATGGTGGAGACCCAATATCGCGCCGCGGTTGCGGGTAAAATCATTAACCCCACCGCCATCAGCGTCCCCAAGGATTTAAACGCCGCCAACAAGTTCAGCACCAGCAAGAACATAAACCATTGCTGCACCAACCCCGGGCGATGCGATTGGCTTTCATAAAAAATCGGGTCAAATGTCGCCGCGATAAGAGGCCGCAACATCACCGCGAATGTCATCAAGGTGATGGTGGCGGTAGCGCCAATTAAGACCAGCGTATCATCACCAATCCCCAAGGCCGAACCAAAGAGAAAACTTTTCAGCGGAATGGCAGAACCCGCCGCCGATAAAATGAAAATCCCCAGCGCAAGGGCGATCAAATAAAGCGAGGCCAGCGACGCGTCTTCCCTGATCAACGTCCGCCGCGCCAACATTGATGTTCCCAACGCCACAAGGATACCCGCGATCAACCCGCCGGTGATCATGGAAACAGCCGATAAGCCAAAAATCACAAAAGCAATGACGATCCCCGGCACAATGGCATGAGCCATGGCCTCCCCCGCAAGCGAAAGTCGGCGCAACACCAAAAACGCCCCCACCGGCGCAATCGACACACTCAACACAGAGGTCGCCACCAATGCCCGCTGCATGAAATCATATTCCAGCCACTCCAACATCAAGATGCTCCTTTCTGTTGCAGCAGCGTCAGCCATTCAGCCTGTGTTTCGGATAAATAGTGATGGGCGATCAGGTTATCAATCGTGATCACGTCATCGGCCTGCCCGAATGAAGCCCGGCCATCGCCTAAGAGCAAACACGTATCCGCCAGCCCCATGACCGCCGACAGATCATGCAAGACAATCATCAACCCTCGGCCTTCGGCGCGCCATTCTCTGATAATCTCCACCAATTTTGCTTCGGTGGATTGATCAATCGTGGAAAACGGTTCATCCAACAGAATCACCGGCGCGTCTTGCACAATCGCCCGGGCAAAGAAACACCGCTGAAGCTGGCCCGCGGAACAAGCGTATAACGGCAAATCAGCCATTTCAGCCAAACCTGTGCGGGTCAACGCATAATCAATGCGGTCGGCCTTGGCCTGATCAATCCCTGTCCAGAAGCCTAAGCCTTTCCACGCGCCCATGGCCACCGCGTCTTTCACGCGCATCGGAAACTGATGGTCAAGATCCGCGCTCTGGCCAAGATACGCGATATTCCGAGGCTGGCCTTTCGGGGCGGAAGCGGGGTCATGCCAATCAATCCTGCCCGCCAGCGGCGGCTGAATCCCCAGCAATGTCCGCATCAAAGTGGATTTCCCAGAACCATTATGGCCGATGACCGCGCAGACTTGGCCTTGTTCCAAGGCAAAACTGCACCCCTCAATAAGCGGCGTGCCGTTATAGCCCAGCGCGATCTGGTGAACATTCAGCATCATGACATCCCATCAACAGGAAAAGTTACGCCGTTAAATGGGGTTTAACGCATCAAGATATAAGCGATTGAAGCCCATATCGGGGCCGCGATCACCAAAGCCATGAGGCAGGTGTTAAAGACACTGAACCTTGTTAGGTTAAATTCGGTATGGATTGCTCGTTCAGGTGAGCCATCAGTTTGCACGACGGATTGGTCGCGTGCTTCGAGGATAGTTTGCGCCATGTTTCACTCCATGAGGGGACACCCGCCCCAAGTTGGTTGCTTCACATTGGCAGGTCTTCTGGCTTATGGTTTTTGACGCATACCGCCTTCCCAAACGTCACCCCCATGGCTTGGATAAGATCAGTTCAGTGGCGTTAGGGCATACATCAACCATTTACAGTTGCGGGTACAGCTTCGGACTTGCTTCCTGATGGATACGGCGCACCGAATTCCCTATTCTACCTCGGCCTTTGGCCTTGGTCACCAATAGGTTAATCATTATCCATGGCACCAAGCCCTGTCAAGCGAATGATGCGGTCAATCAGTTGAAGAATTTTTAAGACGGCTTGATGGCCAAGGCTCTTTTCATCGTGCCTTGCTTTTCATGGTGATAGGCATCATCGCCCGCGGCATCGGATAAAGCCTCCGCCCGAATATTGACCAATGCTGGCGCGACACTGCCCGCTGCAGCAAGACCATGGGCGCGAGCAAGACCAGCGTATTTCTTTTTGACCTGATGCGGCTGGGTGCGGTTAAGGTCTTCAATCTCAGCCTCTTTCGTGATGGTCAGATAACCCGCCTTGACCGCATCTTTGACCAAATCCATCCCTTGTTTTGTGCGGATGATCATATGGTTCAGCCCCAAATCGGTTTCGCTTTCAACCCGATCCGGTGAGCCGCCATCCCATGTATCGGACGCCGCCAGATCAGCCCCTTCACCAATACCATCGGGGCAGATTTTACAGCGCAAGGGCAACACCCAATGGCTTTCATCATCCCCCCAGAAATCAAGATAATGGATGTCATTGGTCGCGCCTGATGCCATGGTCAATTGCGTTGGCCCGGGGCAACCATAGCCTCGATACCGCAAGGCTTTCACCTCATCTTTCGGGATCGCGTGACGGTCTAAAAACTGCTGATACCCTTCATCAGGGCTAAAACCGCCACAAACAGGGGTCAGCCAATATTTGATCAGGCGATTAACCCGTTCATCAAGATGCGCCAGATTGCGCATGGCGTTTAAATCACATGGTTTGGCGATAAGCGCAAAGGGCTGGCCACGATCCAGCAGTGCCATGATATTGATCAACGGCGCGGTGGGCCCATAGCGCGAACCCGCGGCGGCGATCACCTCATCTTCGGTGGTGCTGACGGTGGCGACCCCGTGGTGGGGCGGGTTGTCGTCATCATGATCAGGGGCTTTGACATGGGCGATAAAATCAACCTGATGAGATGCCAAGAGATAACATCCAATCGCGGTCAACACCCCTGCGGTTGAGCCGATATGCCGAAGCGTTGCATCCCCCGCGTGTCCTGTCTTCAGCCCATGATACGGCCCCCACACCAAATCATGATGGGGGCTTGTATCAATCAAATCTTGCGGCAAGCCTTCCACCCGCAACGATGGGCACATCTGTTCCACCTGATCCATCAGGGGGTCGGTCAGGCCATCACGGGCAAAAGGGATTAAATCGCCTTCATCATTCATCCCAAAGCCAATCGCATCCTCGCCAGCAAAACTGGCGCATAACCCACAGCCAATACAAAGCT
>CALFYS010000123.1 GCA_937952245.1 uncultured Alphaproteobacteria bacterium
GCTTCATCCGGATAGGGCGCTTTATGTCAACTGACCAATCATCATCATTCAAAGGTTTGGCCGTCACCGCCACGCCGATTGGCAATTTGGGGGATTTAACGCCGCGCGCCCATGATATTTTGGCCACGGCCGATATTATTGCTTGTGAAGACACGCGCCACACCGGGCTGTTGTTATCGCGGCTTGGGATCACGCCGAAAAAACTGGCGGCTTACCATGACCACAGCAAAGACCATGTGATCACCGGCCTGATCAATGCCATGAAAGACGGCAAAACCGTAGCCTTGGTCAGCGATGCGGGCACGCCATTGATTTCAGACCCGGGGTATGGGCTTGTTTGTGCCGCGATCAAAGCCAATATTCCCGTGACGCCTTTGCCCGGGGCTTCAGCGGTGTTATCGGCGCTTGCCGCTTCTGGCCTGCCGACCGATAAATTTTATTTTGGCGGCTTCCTTCCTAATAGCGCCAAGAAAAAACGTGATCTGCTGATGGGTTTATCGGTTATCCCGTCCACCCTTGTGTTTTACGAAAGCCCCAAAAGGCTGGCCGCCACCCTTGAGGTGATGATGGAACTCTACCCGCAACGCCAAGCCGTGGTGGCGCGGGAGTTAACAAAATTGCATGAAAGTTTTTATTACGGCACGGTTACTTCTCTTTACCAAGAGCTAAAAGACCAGACGTTAAAAGGTGAAGCTGTTTTGATGCTGGGGCCATTGGAACAAGATGACGCCATCTCCGATGACGATATTGAACAGCGTTTGACCCGAGCCTTGGCCGATGGATATTCCCGCCGTGACGCCAGCCAGATGATCGCCGAACAAACAGGACTTGCGAAGAAAGATATTTATAAGATCGCTATTGCTTTACCTGATCCGTCGCCTGCTGATGACACGTGACAAAACACCAACAAAGAAAACAAGCGGAACAAAAAGGCCGCTGGGCAGAATTATGGGTCAGCGTCATTCTGTTTTTCTGTTTCTACAAGCGGCTTGAGCATCGCCACCGCAATCCATTTGGTGAAATTGATCTGATCTTCTGTCGCCGTAATCTGTTGCTGTTTGTTGAGGTAAAATATCGCCAAGGTTTGGGGCGACGAAGCCACGCTTTTGATGACGTTGAATTGCTGATGCCCCATCCTCGCCAGCGATTAAGGCTGGCTCAAGCCGCCCATTATTATTACAGCCGCCATCCTGAACATCATCACAAACAGGTTCGATTTGATCTGGTGGTTGTGCATCCCTCCGGTTGGCTATGGTGGTTTGCCAATAGCATCATGCAAAACGACAAATAATCATCAATTTTTATGATTTTTGTTGAGTTTTGATCAGCATTCCGTCATCAATAAATGAACGGAATTTCTATCGATAAAGGTCCCTGTCAATGGCACTAAAAACTCTGGCGCTCAAATCAATGTCACCGAAAGCATCATCGCTCTTTTCCATGAAAACGTTGATGTTGCAAATCATGGTTGTGCTTCTGGGGTTGAGCCTTTCGGGTTGTGTTGGGGCTTTTGCTGGTGTTGGCGCGGCGGCGGTGGCGGCCGGCAATACTGAAAAAGGCTTAGGCACTTCCATTTCTGATGGGGTCATTCGGGTGAAACTGGCTGATCGCTTTATCCAATCTGATGCCAATCTTTTCACCAATGTTTCTGTTTCGGTCAATGATGGCGCGGTCTTGCTGACAGGTAATGTTGAAAAGCCTGAACATAAAGTTGAGGCGACACAATTGGCATGGCAGACCAGAGGCGTGATCGAAGTCATCAATGAGATTGAGATTAACGATAAATCATCCATCAAAGATATTGCCAAAGATTTAGCAGCGGCGGCGCAATTGCGCGCCAAATTGATCGCCGAACAAGGCGTGTCTTCCATTAATTTCTCCGTTGATGTTGTTAATGGTACCGTGTTCTTAACGGGCATCGCTTCTTCCGAAGAAGAAATGAACACCGTGGTGGCGCTGGCGCGTGAATTACGATTTGCCACGAATGTTGTGAATTACATTCGCGTTTCCGACGACGACCGTGAATAAACCCTGATGTCGCTTCAAGTTGCCATCCAAATGGATCCAATCGCTGGGATTGATATTCGCGGCGATACAACTTTTGCGCTGGGGCTAGAAGCCCAACGTCGCGGCCATGAGATTTTCATCTATCACCCTGCTGATTTATCCATGGATATGGAAAAGGGACGCTTGCCGAAAAATTCCGTATTGGCAACAGGCCAGCGCACCGAATTGATCGACCAGATTGGCAATCATTTCAAGGAAGGCGAAAAAGAACAACGCCGCCTGATCGACAGTGATGTGGTGCTGATGCGGCAAGACCCGCCGTTTGATATGCAATATATCACCGCCACCCATCTGTTGGATCATATCCATCCTGAAACACTGGTGGTCAACAACCCCACCGAAGTCCGCAACGCGCCGGAAAAATTGCTGATCACCGCTTTTCCTGATCTTTTGCCGCCGACCTTGGTTTCGCGCAATGAAGATGATATTCGTGCCTTCCGCCGGCAGTATAAAGACATCATTGTCAAACCGCTCTTTGGCAATGGTGGGGCGGGGATTTTCCACATTAAACCTGATGACCATAACCTGTCGTCACTTCTGGAAGTGATGTTGGCGCAAGACCGCGCACCCTTGATGATTCAGCAATATCTGCCTGATGTTCGGCAAGGCGATAAGCGGGTTATTTTGGTGGATGGTGTCGCGGTGGGCGCTCTCAACCGTTTGCCCGCCGAAGGTGAAGCGCGTTCCAATATGCACGTTGGCGGCACGCCTGCTGAAATCGGGCTTGATGACCATGACTACCGCATCGCCGAGGCCATTGGGCCTTTGTTGCGCGATCGCGGATTGCTGTTCACCGGCATTGATGTTATTGGCGGTTACCTGACAGAGATCAATGTCACCTCACCAACAGGCTTGCGGGAAATTGAACGGTTCACCGGGGTTAATCTGGCGGTCAATATTTGGGACGCGATTGAATCGAAATGCTGAGCTAGCTTTCGGTGGCAAGCCGCCTGTATTGCAAGGCTTCGGCCAGATGAAAATCTTTTGTCTCTTCATCATTTGCCAAATCCGCGATTGTTCTTGCCACCCGCAAGACACGATGAAACCCGCGGGCGGAAAGCGCGTTCTTTTCCGCCGCTTGATGCAATAATGCCCGTGACGCCTCATCCAGTTGAATCGTTGCATCAATTTCATCGGGGGATAAGTCTGCGTTTAATTTCTGCTGATTACGGCTTGTCTTGGCTTTTTGCTGTGCCGCCATCACCCGCGCGCGAATATCGGCGGATGTTTCCTGATCGGATTTATCCATCATCATATGGATTGGCACTTCTGGCACTTCGATCAACAGATCAAAGCGATCCAACATCGGCCCTGATATTTTTGATAAATATTGCTGACTGCATAACGGTGCGCGGGAACACGCCCTTGCGGGATCGCCTAAATATCCGCAACGGCAAGGGTTCATGGCGGCGATCAATTGAAAACGGGCAGGGTATGTCACGTGATGATTGGCACGGCTGACCACCGCTTTATGGGTTTCGATGGTCTGGCGAAGCGAATCCAGATGCGGCCGTTGCCATTCCGCCAATTCATCCAAAAACAAAATGCCGTTATGGGCAAGGCTCACCTCCCCGGGGCGGGCGCGATGCCCACCGCCGACCAAAGCCGCCACCGAAGACGAATGATGCGGATCACGAAATGGCCGTTGCCAGATCAGGTTTTCATCATGCAACTGACCCGCAACCGAATGGATCATCGTGACTTCCAAGGCTTCAGCGGCGGAAATTTCAGGCAATATGCCTGGGAGTCTTGCGGCCAACATTGATTTCCCCGCCCCGGGCGGGCCCATCATCAAGAGATTATGCCCCCCCGCCGCGGTGATTTCCAACACCCGCCTTGCGGTAAACTGCCCCACCAAATCCGCCATATCCGGCAGCGGTTGAACTGGCGGTTTTGCCCCGGGCGATGGCGGTGCCAACACTTGGTCACCTCTTAAATGATTGATCAAGGCGGTCAGGCTGGGGGCGGCGATAATTTCAATATCACCCGCGTAAGACGCTTCTATTCCGCGATCATAGGGACAGATCAACCCCATGCCTTCAGCCGCCGCGCCAATCGCCGCCGGCAAAACACCAGTAACCGCGGCAATATTGCCGTTCAATGACAATTCCCCCATCACCGCCAAATCTTGGCATGAATCTTCAGGCACCAACCCCATGGCCATCATCAAACCCAAAGCAATGGGCAAATCATAATGGGAGCCTTCTTTGTTAATATCAGCAGGGGCAAGATTGATGGCAATTCGTTTTGGCGGCAAAGCCACACCAATTGATGATAGCGCCGCCCTGACCCGTTCTTTTGATTCCGCCACCGCTTTATCGGCCAGACCAACAATGGCAATGCTGGGCATACCGTTGGACAAATGCACTTGGACATCAACGGGGATGGTATCAATGCCGTTAAAGGCCATGGTTCTGATTGAAGATTGCATTATTGATGGACCATTTATACATCTATAGGTTGTATTAAGTGTTACAAATGATCCAAGGGATTGCAATACGGCAATTTTTGATTATCCGCGCTTTGTCAGCATAGGGCCAAGGGCATGACCGCCCAACACATGACCGTGCAAATGCGGCACTTCCTGATGGCCATGATCGCCGATATTCACAATCACGCGATAGCCGCCATCGGCGACACCTGTTGTCTTCGCGGCTTGCGCCAGCCCTCGCACCCAATCCGCCAATTCTTGATCGCTGGCGTTTTCGGCAAAATCCGTCAAATCCGTATAAGCGCCTTTGGGAATCACCAACACATGGGTATCGGCTTGCGGGTTAATATCAGCAAATGTATAGGTGGTTTCGGTCTGATCAATTTCGGTTGAAGGAATACTGCCTTCAAGAATCTTGGCGAAAATATTTTCAGGATCATAAGACATCGGATCTTCCCCTTTTGAAAGAATATGTTATCGGCTGGCTTTTTCGGCCAAGCCAGATTGCCCCTGCCGGCGTTCAAGTTCAGCCCATACATCTTGCGCGGTAACGCCAGATGCCGCCATCACCACCAACAGGTGATAGATCAAATCAGCGGCTTCACGGGTCAGCGCAGGCGCATCGCCTTTGATGGCTTCAATGGAAACTTCGCCCGCTTCTTCGATTAATTTTTTGACGGGCAATTCCGGTGCCGCCGCCAATAATTTCGCCGTCCATGATTGATCAGGGCTGTCGCCACGGCGGGCTTCGATCGTGGCGTATAAAGCATCAAGAATATGCTGATTTTCGTGGTCTTGAGATGCTGACATGGGTTTATCCATCCTCAATCTTGATGTTTGGGCAAAATCTTCAGGCGCAAACACGGTTATCACGGCGCACCGCAATACCGCGATTTTGCATCACAGATTTGACTTCATCAACCGTCAATTCACCAAAATGGAAGATCGACGCCGCCAAAACAGCCGAAGCATGGCCATCAATCACCGCGTCTGCCATGTGATCGGCATTCCCCGCCCCGCCAGAAGCGATCACCGGAATTGAAACCGCTTGGGAGACCGCCTTTGTTAATTCCAAATCAAAGCCATCTTTGGTGCCATCAGCATCCATTGATGTCAGCAGGATTTCACCCGCGCCACGGCGCGCGCCATCCTTTGCCCATTCAATGGCATCAATCCCTGTGGGTGTACGGCCACCATGGGTGAAGACTTCAAATTTTCCAGCGTCATTACGGCGTGCATCAATCGCCAGCACAACACATTGACTGCCAAAACGAGAGGCAGCACGCGCCAATAAATCAGGGTCTTTCACCGCAGAAGAATTGACCGAAACTTTATCCGCCCCTGCCAATAACAACGTCCGGTAATCATCCACCGTCCGAACACCGCCGCCAACGGTCAGCGGCATAAAACATTCCGCCGCCGTCCGGCGCACAACATCATAAATCGTATCGCGTCCTTCATGGCTGGCGGTAATATCCAGAAAACACAATTCATCGGCGCCAGCGTCATTATAGACTTTCGCCTGTTCAACCGGATCGCCCGCGTCCACCAGATCAACAAAATTAATGCCTTTGACAACACGGCCATTGCTGACATCAAGGCAAGGGATAACACGGGTCGCTAACATGAGGCGGCATCCAATACTGATAAGGCCTCAGCCAGATCAAGACGACCATCATAAATAGCACGGCCTGTGATCACCCCATCAATGCCGCTGTCATCTTGGGCAAGGGCGGTAATATCATCAATCGAAGCCACCCCGCCAGAGGCGATCACCGGAACGGAGGTTGCCCGTGCCAGAGCGGCGGTGGCGTCAAGATTAACTCCGGTCAGCGCGCCATCACGGCCAATATCAGTGAAAATCACCGCGGCGACCCCTGAATCTTCAAATCGTTTGACCAAATCCAGAACCGGCATATCCGTTGTTTCAATCCAGCCTTCAGCGGCGATCATCCCGCCGCGAGCATCCGCGCCAACGGCGATTTTGCCGGGGAATTCCCGCGCCGCCTCTTTCACCAATTGCGGGTTTTTCAACGCCGCTGTTCCTAAGATAACACGGCTGATGCCTTGGTTGATCCAATGTTCAACCCCAGCCATATCGCGGATACCGCCGCCCAATTGCACCGGCAAACCTGCTTTTAAAATTGATGCCACCGCATCACGATTAACCGCTTGGCCTTCAACAGCACCGTCCAAATCCACCACGTGAATCCAACGGCAGCCCGCGGCGACAAATTCTTCAGCCTGCGCGCCCGGGTCTTCGTTATAGGTGGTGAGCTTTTCAAAATCACCATAAAGAAGGCGAACACAAGCCCCATTTTTTATATCAATGGCGGGGTAGAGATTCATTTGATTTCCTTAAAATAATAATAACCCGGGATATATTCATCATCGACCAGCGCGTATTTTGGATGCGTGCCAAAACGGACATACCCCGCGCCTTCATACCGGCGGATCGCGCTATCTTGGGTGGCGCGAACATCCAAGGTGATGGTTTTAAACCCTTCACTGCGGGAAAAAGCTTCGGCTTCATCCAACATCCCCGGGGCAAGACCATGACCGCGCGCCCAAGGCGCCACAAAGAACGTTGTCAATTGGCAGGTAAATTTCTGCGCTTCGTTATTTTTAGGCGGGCGAACAATCTGGCAAGACGACGCCACCACGCCATCAATCCGGCCAACAATCAGCACCCGTTCTGGGATTAACATCACCCCCCGCCAATAATCTTCAAGCAATTTGCGGGCAGGCGGTTTCAGCCAACCAAAACCACCACCATCTTCAATGGCGACTTCGGTGGCATCACAAAGTTCATGCAAATCACCATTTTCAAGATTGGTGATGGTCTCAACTGATACTTTTGGTTTGCGCGTTGTTTCAGGCATCGTGATCTCTTGAATAATTAAGGCTTCCAATTAAGCCAGTTTGTCAGCAAGCGTTGGCCAATATCTTGACTTTTTTCAGGGTGGAATTGCATTCCAACCATATTCTGCTTTCCAATTGCGGCAACAACACGGCCACCGTAATCCGATGTTGCGAGCAATTGATCATCCACCCCTGAGGTCAGGTGATAACTATGGACAAAGTAAACAGCATCGCCCGTATTCACCCCATCAAACACAGGGTGGGATTGTTCAAGATTAAGGCCATTCCATCCCATATGCGGAATCTTCAACGGTTGATCGGCATCTTGCTTGGGGTCAAGTTTATCAACATCGCCTTTGATCCAGCCAAAGCCAGCGGTGACGCCATCTTCCATGCCGCGTTCAGCCATCAATTGCATCCCGACACAAATCCCCAAAAACGGGCGTGCTTTTTCAATAACCGCTTCTTCCAGAACAGCCTTCATCCCATCCACTTGGGCTAAACCCTTGGCGCAATCGGCATAAGCCCCAACACCGGGCAAAACGATATAATCGGCAGCGGCAACCCGGCCGGCATCATTGGTCAGAAAACAATCATGGGGCAAGCCTGCACCCGCAACAGCAGTTTTAAGCGATTGCAACACGGAATGCAGATTGCCGGACCCATAATCGATCACAGCAACTTGCATGGTTACAAACTCCCGCCCAAAACACCTTTGGTTGACGGCACCCGCCCGCTTTCACGGGGGTCGATAGCCACCGCCATCCGCAAAGCACGCGCCACGGCCTTAAAGCATGATTCAATAATATGGTGAGCGTTAACCCCATAAGCATTTTCAATATGCAGGGTAATGCCAGCGGCTTGGCTGAAGGCTTGGAAAAACTCACGGAAGACTTCGGTATCCATATCGCCCAAACGAGGGATCGGCATATCAACACGCCAAACCAAGAACGGCCGCCCTGAAACATCCAAGGCCACACGGCTCAACGCTTCATCCATCGCCAGATCAAAATGACCATAGCGGCAAATACCACTGCGATCACCCATGGCTTGCGCAAAGGCGGAGCCCAGCGCCCAACCGCAATCTTCAACCGTGTGATGAGTATCAATATGGAGATCACCTTTGGCGCTGATATTGATGTCCATCAGACTATGGCGCGCCAATTGGTCAAGCATATGGTCAAAAAAACCAATGCCAGTGTCAATATTAGCGCTGCCAGTACCATCGATTATGATGCTGGCATCAATTTCAGTTTCCTTGGTCTTGCGGGAAATGCTTCCCTGCCGTGTCATGTCATTTGCTTTATTAGCCATGTCATACTCCATAGTCATCAGCCGCAGGATTAAGTGGGCTTTGACCATCATTGATGGGCATTTAGGGAATTACCTAGCAGGGTGCAGGGCATTTGACCAGACTTTTGCGTTAAAGGATTGAAAAGTGATGGTAATTAAGCGGGGCTTTACAGGGTCTGGCGGCGTTCATTCAGCCATTCGGCCATCAATTTCGCTTCATCTTCATCAACCCTTGGCAGAACTTCAGCCATTAAATTGGCGGCTCTTGTGGCTTCTGCCCCTAATGTTGATGTATCAATCACCGCCCGCGGTTTTGACAGCCGTGCCAAATCTTTCAACGCTTCGGCATCATCCCAGATCAAGCCCAACATGGCGCAGATGCGATCCACCATCACCGCCGAAGGCTGACCTTTTTTGCCTGTTTCCAATTGCGATAAATACGCCGATGTCACCCCAAGGGTTTTCGCCATCACCGCCATGGTGATGCCTTTTTCCTGTCGCAACTGCCGCAATTTATTGCCAAATGGGGTCATCCGCGCCGCCTTAAATTGACATACCACGCGCCCGCCCCGCCATCTTTAATCTGGGCTTGGCAATAGGCAATCACATGGGCAGAAAGGGGCGCTTCATTAAGCCAGATCGGCAAGTGTGAACGGATCACGCCTTTATTAGCGGTGCCTTTGCCAGTGATGACCAAAATATGCCGATGGCCTTCGGCGGCGGCGGAAAGCACAAAGGATTTCAACTTCACATGGGCTTCAGCCAAGCTTGATCCATGCAGGTCAATTTTTTTGGTATAACCAGACTGGCCTGATTTCATGGATTTGGCGGCGGCGCGTGAAATACCGCCATATCCCCTTTGGTCAAGATCAGCGGGCAATAAAGACGGTGTGGTCTTTGGCGCAATCGGGCGGAGGGCTTGCGATTTTGCGGGTTTAACTTTTGGCGTCACCGCAGGTTTAACCGGAGAGGTTGAAACAATCGGCTCAGGGATAATGAAATCATCCCGCGCGATTGGCGTTACCGTATCCGCAACTTTCTTCCACAGGGTGATGTCATCATCATCTAAGGATTTTTTCGCCATGGTGACGCCTCATCAACCAGAATCAAATGCAATCGTCTTGGGCCATGGGCACCCAGCACCATGGTGGCTTCAACATCCGCTGTTCTTGATGGGCCGGTGATGAAATTAACCGCCCGCGGCATCGGGTTATTTTTTTTCCATTGGCGGAGCTGCTCCCAACAGCCTTCGAGACCTGCTTGAATATCTTTTTTGCTGATCGCGATAATCTCAACATCAGGAACAAAATTAAGGGTTGTTGGGGTCGCTTCATTGGCGATCATCATCACCGTGCCGGTTTCCGCCGCCCCTGAAAAAGCAACGCTGACCCCCACCATATCAGCGGTTGTTGCCGCGCCGAATTTAGGGGCAAAGCCTGAAGATTTTGACCAATCGAGATCATTTAAAATCGGTGCGATCACACAATCTTGCGGCAAGTTCTGACCACGAAGCCATGTGGCGATAGCATTTGGCAAATCGTCAAAAGATGTTACGTCATCAATGGTGGCGTATTGCGCCGTGGCGGCATCAATAAATTGATCCAGCTTGGCTTGGCCTTTTTGATTGGCGCGTTTTGGCGGTTTAATCGCCCCGGGATGCGGTGCTTTTTTACGGTCCGTATTCGCCGCTTTCAGCCGTGCGAAAATTTCAGCGCGATCATTGCGAGCCTCAAGCATGGTCATCTCCTTTTGACGCTTTGTAACGGTCAAAGAAACTGCCGCCTTCAGGGGCAACAAGATCACGGGATTTGACCCATTCGCCAACAAAAGGCATCCAGCGGAAAACACGCCGCTGGCCAGCAAGGCGAGATAATGTTTTGGTCATTGCGCCTGTCACCATCCGGTATAACTTGGGGCGTGAGGCCAAGGATGCCCATAATGATAGATACATCCGCTGCTTTAACGGCGTGATTTTTTGTTCCACTTGTTTGGCGCGTAAATTCCGCATCAGTTTTGGCAAAGGAATACGCATTGGGCAAACTTCCTGACATTTGCCACAAAAACTGGAGGCGTTCGGCAAATCACGGGCTTGATCCAACCCCGCCAAGGACGGGGTTAACACTTTGCCCATGGGGCCCGAATACACCCAGCCATAGGCATGGCCACCAATGGATGAATAAACAGGGCAATGGTTAAGGCAAGCCGAACAGCGAATACAGCGCAGCATTTCACGTTCGCTTCCCGCCAGCATTTTACTGCGGCCATTATCAACAATCACGACATGGAAAGCATCTGGCCCATCCAGATCACCAGGGCGGCGGGGGCCACTGGAAAGGGTGGTGTAAACGCTCATATCTTGGCCGGTGGCTGACCGTGCCAAAAGCCGTAACATCACCCCGGCGTCATCCATGGTCGGCAAGATTTTTTCCATCGAGGCCACAACAATATGGGTTTTCGCCAAGGTCTGGGTCAAATCGCCATTGCCTTCATTGGTGACAATAATGGTTGAGCCTGTTTCGGCGATCATGAAATTCGCGCCGGTGATCCCCGCATCAGCCGCGCCATATTTTTCGCGCAATTCCTGACGGGCTTCTTCGGTCAGGGCTTCGGCCGTATCCATGGGGCGGTTCGGGTCAAGATGCTGATGGGCATCACGGAACGTCTGGGCAATATCATGGCGTTGCAAATGCGTCGCGGGGGCAATGATGTGAGACGGGCTTTCCCCTCGCAACTGGATGATATATTCGCCTAAATCTGTTTCCAGCGGCAGAATCCCATGCTGATCAAGGAAATCATTTAAGCCTAATTCTTCGGTCACCATGGATTTGCCTTTGGTGACTGTTTTGACATCATGCTGGCGGCAAAGATCAAGGATCGTTTGTCGGGCGCTGTCTTCATCGGCGCACCAATGAACATGACCGCCATTGGCAATGACGTTTTCTTCAAATTGTTCAAGATAGGTGTCGATATGATCAAGCGTATGCATTTTGATGGCGATACCGTGATCGCGCAGATCATCAAATTCAGGCAGGCCAGCAACCGCTTTGGCACGGTTCGGCCGCAACGCGCCGGTCAATTTGCCCATCGCGCCTTTCAGGTTATCATCATCAACAGCCTGATGAACATTCTCTTTAAAATTTTGAGATGAAACTTCCATCATATCCCCTATTGATCATCACCGCTGCCAATCGGCGGGGCGGTCATTTCACCGGCCAGCACTTCAGCAACGTGCCGCACCGCAATAGAACTGCCGCGGCGTGAAAGCCTGCCCGCGATATTCATCAAACAGCCCATATCACCCGCGACAAGCAAATCAGGTGATTGCGCGCTGACATCCGCCGCTTTGTCTTCCACCATAGCGCCGGAAATATCACCATATTTCACCGAAAACGTGCCGCCAAAACCGCAACACGTATCGGCCTTTTCAAGATCAACCACATCTGCCCCTGCTGATTTCAACAAAGCCCGCGGTTGGTCTTTGACCTTCATCTCCCGCAAGGATGAACAGCTGTCATGATAGGCCACGCGCCCTTGGTAAGAACCGGGGACGTTTTTAACCCCCATGACATCCACCAAAAAGGACGTCAATTCATGGGTTTTCGCCGCGATTTTAACAGCCTGTTGGCGATGAAGCGGGTCGTTCGATGTTTCAAAAAGATCGACCAAATGATGCGCCAACATCCCCGAACAGGACCCTGAGGGGACAACGACATAATCGCAATCATCAAAACTGTTCAAAAACGGGATGGCGACCGCTTGGGCGGCGGCAACATCGCCTGAATTCCACGCTGGCTGGCCACAACAGGATTGGCTTTCAGGCACCACGACCTGACAGCCCGCGTCTTCTAATAATTTCAACGCGGCCATGCCCGCGCTTGGGCGCATGGCGTCAATCAAACACGTGACAAATAAGCCAACTTTGGGGGATTTTTTTGCTCTTGATCCTGACATGAGTAACCTGAATTAAACCCCAAATTATTGCTGCACGGTTTCTGTTTCAACCAATAGCCATGTCGGGTCGGTTGAGCTGATGTCTCTTTCAAATGTCCACAGATCAATAAAGGTTTCAACCGTATCGGCGTCACCATCAATGACCGAACCATCGCTTGCTTTCAACAACCGCTGCTGGCGGGATGTAAACTCAACCACCAATGAGGCCACGCCATCGCGCAGTTTCGCCGATGAGATCACCGCCCGATCAATTGATTGCAGATCAATCATCAATGTTTCATCGGCTTTCTGGCGATCACGGATCGCATCAGCAAAACCAATGTTCATTTCATAACCCAAGAGAGACTTCAACGTCTCCAGATCACCTTCAGCAAAAGCGTTCAGAATCATGCCATAGGCGGCGGAGGCGCCTTTGATAAATTCCTTTTCGCTGAAACTTGGATCAGCGGACATGACAGCGGAAACACCATCCCCTGTCAGGGTTGTTACCTCAGCGGGTGCCAATGACGATGGATCCGATACATCTTGTTGCGATTGATCACGGCTAAAATCTTGTTCAAACCCTGTTCGTTTGCCCAAAACAGATCGCAGTCGCAAACCAAGAAAGATCGCGATAATCGCAAAGATTAATATATCAATTAAGGGTATTCCGCCGGGCATGGGTTTGATCCTTCATTCATTCGTTGGTTTTATGATCGAAATCGCTTTTAATATAACCTGACTTATGGTCAGGTCTCAAAAACTATTTAGGCCTTTAATTGTGATTTTGTATTCTTACATATAAATAGTAACCTCAAGCCTGATAAACAAGGCAGGTTTTGAGCATCTGTCGAAATGGCTTTTAAGGGCTGAAATGTTGAAAAGAACAATGATAAAAACAACAAGAAGGACAAGACCGTGCCTGGGTTAATTACATTCGCCCTTTTCATTGGGGTGATTTGGCTTGAAATCGTTGTTTTTGGCATTGTTGGCGATGCCATTGGCGTGTTGTTGACGATTATCGGTGTTTTTGTCACCGCCGCCATTGGGATCAGGCTTTTCCGCGCCTCTGGCCGGGCGACCATGGCCAGAATGCAGGAAAGCGTCAAAGCAGGCCGCCCCCCTGTTTTGGATGTTGCCGATGGCATGGCGATTTTGCTGGCGGCGGGGTTGTTATTAATCCCCGGCTATGCCACTGATGCTTTGGGGCTAATTTTATTTATTCCCGGTCTAAGACCTGTTTTAATCCTAGGGCTTTATTTTATCATCAAGCCTTTCGTGCAAAAAATGGCTCAACGATCATCATTTCAGTTTAACCAATCTGGATTTTCAGGCGGATTCACATCCCAAGATGGGTCGCCCCATCCAGACCAAACGTTTCATGATCACCATCACCTTCATGATGATGATCCATCCGCAACCATTATCGAAGGCGATTACGAACGCAAAGATAAAGAATAACCATCCTTTTGGGATGATTTAGAATTTAAGGAGATTTCCATGGCCGAAGAAAAAAACCAAGACGCCAAGCAAGACCAGCCTCAACAAAGCCTGATTATCCACACCCAATATATTAAGGACTTTTCTTTTGAAAATCCAAACTCACCACAAATGTTGGTGGAACAAGAAGGCCAGCCTGAAATTGAAATCAACGTTAATGTGACGGCCAACCCGCAACCACAAGATCGCTTTTTTGAAGTTGTTTTGCATATTCGGGCGTCCGCTAAGCGCAACGACAAAGATATGTTCTTGGCTGAATTATCTTACGCCGCTGTCATTTCTGTTGGCGAAGGCGTGGATGAAAACACCATCCATCCGATTGTCATGATCGAAGGGCCGCGCCTGATCTTCCCATTTGCCCGCGCGATTCTGGCGCAAACCACCCAAGCCGGTGGGTTTATGCCATTGAATATTCAGCCAATTGATTTTGTTCGGATTTATCAGCAGGGCATGGAATCCGCCGCCGCTGGCAGCGCGTAACCATCACGTTACATCTGCTGGTCATCAGGCGTTTTCAAGTCTTCATCATACTCGCCCCATAACGGGTCTTTCATGGTTTTGATGAAGGCTTGATGCGCCGCGATTTCTTCAGGGCTGGCATGATGGGGGCGCGGCGGCCGTGCTGGTGATTTTTCATGGCTTGCGGCAGAGGCAACCGCGCCATCATTTGCGATTTGATTATCGGTTTTACGATCAAGCGCAAGGGTAAGCCCCGGCTGTTTGCCGCCAAGCAATTCAACATAAACTTCCGCCAATAAATCGGTATCAATCATCGCGCCGTGCAAATCACGGTGGCTGTTATCAATGCCGAATTTACGGCAGAGCGCGTCAAGACTGGCTTGCCCGCCAGGGAATTTTTTGCGCGCCATCACCAATGTATCAATGGCGCGATCCATCGGCAGGCTGGGCTTACCGCAGCGTTCCAATTCAGCGTTAATAAACCCCATATCAAATGGCGCGTTATGGATCACCATGGGATCATCGCCAATGAAATTAAGGAAATCATCCACAAGATCAGCAAAAACAGGTTCATTGGCAACCCGTTCATCGGTGATGCCATGGACGGCCATAGCGTCAGGATCAATCGGACGTTCAGGGTTAATATAGACGTGAAAGGTCTTGCCGGTTGAGACATGGTTGATCATCTCAAGCGCGCCAATCTCAATGATGCGATGCCCATCTTGGGGGCTGAGGCCAGTGGTTTCCGTATCGAGGACAATTTCACGCATTTGAAGGCTCACAAGGTTAATGGGTTTTCATTGATGGCTGTTCACGCTTAAAAGACGCGCCAAACAAACGGCATTGTTCAAGGCATTGCCGGATATAAAAAAGACTGACCAAGCGCCCATAGCTGGTGGGAATCACAAAATCAGCTTGATCACGTTTCATCTTATCAGGCATTTGCAATTCAAGAATAGCATCAAGGCGGTCTGGTGTCATGCCCGGGCGGGATAAGGCCCTTATGCGTTGTTGATAAGGTGAGGTTGTTGCCACCACCGTGGCGTCACAATCTTTTTCGCCGCCTGTTTCAAACAACAAAGGGACATCCAAAGCCACGCACCACGCGCCATCGTCTTCATGGGATTTCAGCCAATCATCACGGTTTTGGCGCACCAAAGGATGCAGGATGCCTTCCAATTGCTGGCGGGCTTCACCGTTATTGAACACAAGCCGGCCTAAGGTGGGGCGATCAATACTGCCATCAGGGTTTTGCGCTTCAGGGAATAGCGATGCGACTGGGGCCGTGGCGGCACCACCCGCCGCCATCAAATCATGCACCGCTTGATCCGCGTCATGCACAGGAATCCCTTCTTGGCGGAATTGCATGGCCATGGTGGATTTTCCCATGGCAATTGAACCTGTAAGCCCCAAAATAAGCATTAGTCTTCCTTTAAGGTTAATCCGTGTTGGCGGAGGAAATCCATCAATTGCAAGAGCGGCAAACCCAATACCGAATAAGGGCATCCATCAATCTTGCTGATGATTTGCGCGCCTAGGTTTTCCATCATATAAACACCCGGCGTATAGGCAAAACCATCCCCCAATATTTTCAGATAATCATCAATATCTTGGTCGGATAAGCGCCGGATTGAAATCTTTGGGCTTTCGGCATGATGCCAAAGACGTTTGCCGTTCTGGTAAACCACCGCCACCGTCACCAATTGATGGGTTTGACCCGAAAGATGTTGAAGCGTTGTTTTCGCTTCGTCCAATGATAATGGCTTTGAAAACCAATCATGGTCTTGGGTCAGTAATTGGTCTGATCCAATCACAAAAGCATCGGGATGAAGCCCACTAATTTTCTGGGCTTTCATTTCAGCGATCAATGTCGCGGCATCAAGACCCGACAGGTTTTCCGCTTGCGCCGCTTGTTTCAGGCTGTCTTCATCAACATGGGCAGGCTGGGATTCAATATTCAACCCCGCGTCACGAAGCATTTTTTGGCGCGTGCTGCTGGCCGATGCAAGGATGATGTCTTTTTGGGGCAGGTGGTAATACATTAATCGTCAGGAGTTTGATTGGTATCGTGGTTGGGGTCTTGATCTCTATCGGCTTCTTTTTCTTCCAACCAGCGGCTGTGCAGATTAATAATCGCCGCGGCGGTTTCTTCAACGGAACGGCGCGAGACATCCAACACCGGCCATTTATGGCGATTAAAGAGGCGGCGGGCTGACGCGACTTCTTCGGCGATTTTTTCTTCATCGGCATAATCGGTCAATTCGCTTTCGTTAATCGAAATGAGCCGATTGCGCCGGATTTGCCGCAAACTGCGGGCATCTTTGATCAGGCCAACGATAAACATGGATTGATGGGGAATCTCATCAAGCGGCATTTCAACCCCGGGGACAAGGGGGTAGTTGGCCACTTTATAACCGCGATGCGCCAAATAAATCGAGGTTGGTGTTTTTGAACTTCTGGACACGCCAACGATTAAAATATCAGCAAGATTGACGGTGGAAATCGCCTGGCCATCATCATGTTGAATGGCGAAATCAAGCGCTTCCATACGGTCAAAATAGGCACGGTCCATACGGTGCTGGCCGCCCGTTACCCCTGTTTCGGGTTGGCCAAGAATTTTTGAGATCGTGTGGGTGATATGGTCAAGCACGCTCACCGAGGGCACGGCATAACGATGGCACATCATTTCCATTTTCTGGCGGAGATTTCGATCCACCAAACTGAACAAAACAACGCCCTTGTGTTTTGCGATGGAATCTTCAATCTGATTAAGATGCGCTTCGCTGCGAACCAAGGTCCAAACGTGTTCGATTACCTGAACATTTTTAAACTGCGCCAAGGCCGCGCGCCCCAATTGGTGGGTTGTCTCACCAGTGGCATCGGAAACAAGATGAATATGAAGTTTTCGAATTGCCTCTGACATAATCGCTGATCTTGACCTTATTGTTGATTTCGGCTTCACGTTCTTTGTGGAAAACCTGTTGTTAAATTCAGGATAAACCCCCAAGCCCGGGTAATCATCATGAATTGTTCATTTAACCTAACAATTATTCAGGATATTTTCCACATGGGGATAAAAATCTTTTACTCTTAATGAAATTGGGGATTTCCAAGACTAATCAGATCATGCGTCAAATATAGACCTTGTTTTTTGGGATAATTCTGTTGATAAACTGTGGATGAATTGGTTTTACCGTTTTAAAGCCGACAACAACCTCTACAACCAATTTATATATATATTAATATAGTGTTATTGGGATAAATCATGCGTCTTCATAAAACCTTGAATGGCATTAAAGATGAAAAAACACCGCTTTGGTTTATGCGCCAAGCGGGACGGTATCTGCCCGAATATCGTCAATTAAGATCATCTGAACCTGATTTTATTTCCTATTGTTTAAACAGCCCGAAAGCCGCGGAAGCGACATTGCAACCGATTGATCGTTTTGATCTCGATGCCGCGATTATTTTCTCCGATATTTTAATGATCCCATGGGCAATGAACGCTGGGGTGCATTTTGTCACTGGTGAAGGGCCAAAATTAACCGCTTTAGATAAACCTGAAGATATTGATGCGCTGCCAAGCCATGATTTGCTTGAAAAATTAGAACCGGTGGCAGAAGCCTTACGCCTGACCCGTTCACGCCTTGATGATGAAAAAAGCTTGATCGGATTCTGTGGCGCGCCTTGGACTGTTGCCACTTATATGATTGAAGGTGGTTCCAGCCGCGATTTTAAGAAATCCCGCCAATGGCTTTGGCAAAACCCAGAGGCAATGGACAATCTGTTGAACAGACTTGCTGATGAAAGCGTGAATCTTCTGGAAATGAAGGCAAAAGCCGGGGCGGATGTCTTGATGGTTTTTGACAGCTGGGCAAGCGCCGTGCCTTCGCATTTTCAAGACCGTATTGTCACCAAGCCTATGCGCCGGATCACCGATGGGTTAAAAGCCCGCGGCGTCAATTGCCCGATTATCGGTTTCCCGAAAGCAATTGGTGAGCATATCATCCCTTATGCTGAAAACGCGGGCATCAATGGAATTGGTCTTGATCACGGGGTTGATATGCGCTGGATTGATGCCAATTTGCCTAAAAATATCGCGGTGCAGGGGAATTTAGACCCTGTTTCGGTGATCGCTGGCGGCAAAGAAATGTTCACCGCCGCGGATGCGATTATGGAGGCTTGTTCCAGCCGCCCGCATATCTTTAATTTAGGCCATGGGTTTAACCCAGAAACACCGCCGGAAAACGTCGCCGCCCTTGTTGCGCATATTCGTGGGAAAGAATGATGTATCTTTGGATTAAAGCTTTTCACCTGATCGCGGCAATCTCATGGATGGTGGGGCTTTTATACCTGCCGCGGCTTTATGTTTACCACGCTATGGTTGAGCCAGGGTCAGCGCGGGCGGAAACCTTTGCTTTGATGGAACGCCGTTTGTTGAAAGCGATTATGACGCCGGCGATGATCGTGACTTTCATTTTAGGGATTTGGATGATTATCCTTAACCCCGGGCTTTTGGAAGAATGGTGGTTTATCGCCAAGGCGGTGATGGTCTTTATCATGGCAGGGGTGCATGGCAAATTATCAAAAATGCGTCGAGGGCTTGAAGATGGCTCTGATGTTCGAAGTGATAAATATTATCGGGTTTGGAACGAAGTTCCGACGGTTTTGCTGATCGGCATTGTTATTATGGTGGTTGTTCAACCGTTCTAAATAATAGCCAAATTTAATTCTTAAGGTCGTGTCAGGCCTTGGGATTGACTTTTTATCAAAAAATATAGTATTTCTATATTAACAAAAGTGCTGTTCTGCACCATTTCCCCCCTTTCAATTTAATATCTATTGGCGGCTGCCATGAATTTGCAAGACCTCAAGAAAAAATCACCCGCAGACCTTCTGTCCTATGCAGAAGAGTTGGAAATCGAAAACGCGTCCACGCTCCGTAAACAGGACATGATGTTTGCCATCCTCAAGCAATTGGCGGATGACGATGTTGCCATTTATGGCAGTGGTGTCCTTGAGGTTCTTTCCGATGGATTTGGCTTCTTGCGCTCACCGGAATCAAATTACTTGCCCGGCCCTGATGATATTTACGTCTCGCCAAGCCAGATTAGACGTTTCAGCCTGAGAACAGGGGATACCGTTGACGGTGAGATCAGAGCGCCAAAGGAAGGTGAGCGGTATTTCGCCCTTCTGAAAGTTGAGCAGGTCAATTTTGAAGACCCGCAAGCGGTTCGCCAGCGGATCAATTTTGATAACCTGACCCCGCTTTACCCAGAAGAAAAACTTACCCTAGAATTGCCGTATAATCCTGATAATAAGGATAACACCCCGCGGGTGATTGATCTGGTCGCGCCGATGGGTAAAGGCCAGCGTGGGTTGATTGTTGCGCCGCCGCGCACCGGTAAAACCATGATGCTGCAATCGATTGCTCATGCGATTTCCGAAAATCACCCTGAAGTCTATCTGATCGTTCTTCTGATCGATGAACGACCTGAAGAAGTCACCGATATGCAGCGTTCGGTTAATGGTGAAGTCATTTCTTCAACATTTGATGAACCTGCCGTTCGCCACGTCCAAGTCACCGATATGGTGATCGAAAAAGCCAAACGTCTTGTTGAACATAAACGCGATGTGGTGATTCTTCTCGACAGTATCACCCGTTTGGCACGCGCTTATAACACTGTCGTGCCGTCATCAGGCAAAGTTTTGACCGGCGGTGTTGATGCCAACGCCCTGCAACGCCCGAAACGTTTCTTTGGCGCGGCACGTAATGTCGAAGAAGGCGGGTCATTGACCATCATCGCCACCGCTTTGATCGAAACGGGATCACGGATGGATGAAGTGATCTTTGAAGAATTTAAAGGCACAGGCAATTCAGAAGTCGTCTTGGATCGCAAGCTTTCCGATAAACGGACCTTCCCTGCCATTGACATTACGCGCTCCGGCACACGCAAAGAAGAATTGCTGGTGGATAAAGATACATTGGCGAAAATGTGGGTGCTGCGCCGTATCCTGATGCAGATGGGGCCTGTGGACGCCATGGAATTCTTGGTCGATAAGTTGAAACAGTCTAAAGACAATCAAGATTTCTTCACGGCAATGAATTCATAAACTGAATTTATATAATTAATTCAGTATCTTAACCAAAATTCTGCCGTTCATGTTCAATTAATGCCGCTTTAATCGCAAGGTTTCGATGATCTTGCGGTGAAAGCGTGCGGATCGCGCCATAATTCCCTAAACTGCCATCAAATCGCGTCACGCGGTGGCAAGGGATAATCAGCGGGATGGGGTTTCGGGCACAAGCTGACCCCGCGGCACGTGAAGCTTTGGGTGTTCCCGCCATTTTGGCAAATTCTTGATAGGTGACGGTTTTCCCGTAATTGATTCCCCGCATGACATGGAGCCATGTTTGCAACGCGGGGCTGGCCTCAGGTTCTAAGGGAACATCAAAGCGTTTTTGCCGACCTGAACAATAATCATTGATCTGACGCCATGTTTCACGTGAAACATCATCAGCTTGGCGGTCATCATCAATGCCGTTCAACGCCCAATCTAAACTGGTGACGCCTTGGCCATTGCTGTGGACGGTCAGCCATCCGAAAGGTGTTTGGTGGGTTTCTTGGTACATCGGATTATCCTTTTATTTTGCCATTGAGTGTTTCTTTAAAGGAAAACTTGTTAAAACTTGTTCTCAATGGTGATGCGGTTTATGACTGCATCTGTTGATCATATCCCTAGACACATAAAAGGGGTAACCTGATCATTTATGTTAACCACGCGTTATGGATCAAGCAAGTGACTCGTCGCAACGATACGATTTTTGCCCTCGCCACCCCACCGGGGAAATCCGCGGTTCAGATTATCCGCATCTCTGGTCCAGGGTCAGCACGGGCTTTGCGCGCTTTCACTGGTCAAGTTCCGAAACCACGGCAAGCGCGTTACGCGACGATCACCGCGCCATCTGGTGAATTGATTGATCAGGCGTTGGTGTTGTTCTTTAAAGGTCCCGCCAGCGCAACCGGTGAAGATACAGCGGAAATTCACCTTCACGGATCACCTGTTTTGGGGCGAATTGTCATGGAAGCCCTCGATGAAATGCAGCATTTCCGGCTTGCTGACCCTGGAGAGTTCACCCGCCGTTCTTTTCTGAATGGTAAAATCAACCTCGATCAAGCCGAAGGCATCGCCGATATTATTGATGCCAATACCATCAGCCAGCATCAGCAGGCGATACAACAGCTGGATGGGGCGTTAAGCCAAAAAACAGATGAATGGCGACAAGTGATCATTAGCATTGCCGCGGAATTGGCCGCGCTTATTGATTTCGCTGATGAAGACCTGCCCGATGATGTGGCAGAGCAAATGCTGGCACGGCTGCAAGGTCTTGTGAGTGATTTGGACGATGCCCTGCGATCTGGCCAACAGGGGATGATCCGCCGTGATGGCATTAAAATCGCGCTGGTGGGTAAGCCGAATGCTGGCAAATCCACTTTGCTGAACCATTTGACTGGCGATGACAGGGCGATTGTCTCCCCCGAAGCGGGCACAACCCGCGATCTTGTTGATGTCGCCATGGATATTAACGGCGTTTTCGTCACCCTGACCGATACCGCAGGACTGAGGCAAGACACTGGCCTTGTGGAAACCGAAGGGGTGCGGCGGGCGATTAAGGCCGCCCAAGACGCGCAATTGGTGCTTTTGCTGATTGATGCCAATGATGAAAACCCCCTAGCGACGTATCAAGAATTGATGGCAGAAATTCAACCTCAAGAGCTTCAAGGGGATAAGACACCCCAACAGATCACTCAACAGCGGATCATGCCGTTATTAAGCAAATCCGATACGATTCAATCTGATTCCAAGAAATCGGCTGGTTTATTGCCGGAATGGCCGCAAATCTCTGTCAAAACAGGCCATGGTTTAGCGGTGTTGGATCAATTGCTTCATCAGCATATTGAAATGCTCTTGCCTGAAGGCGAAGCCCCGGTTTTAACCCGCCAGCGTCATATGAAACACGTTAAAGACGCGGTGGGGTATTTGCAGGACGCGGCACAACATAATCCCCAAGAAAGCCCGGAATTAATGGCGGAAGATTTAAGGCTGGCGGTCTCTGCCCTAGGGCGGATCAGCGGCCATGTCGATGTTGAAGATTTGCTCGATCATATTTTTTCCAGCTTCTGTATTGGGAAATAGCCTTCAAGCCTTCTTTCAATGCTAGCCAATCAGCGATCTTGGGGGAAATATTCACCCCGTTTAATTGTTGCTGATTCAATTGACCCTGATTGGCCATCGGCGTATGGTGCATTGAATTTAAGCCAAACGTGATGAAACCGATGAGCGCAACAAAATATGACATTTTGGTGGTGGGCGGCGGCCATGCTGGGGTGGAAGCAGCAGCGGCGGCGGCACGGATGGGGGCCAAAACCGCCCTGATCACCATGTCGAAAGCCACGATTGGCGAAATGTCCTGCAACCCTGCCATTGGCGGCTTGGGCAAAGGCCATTTGGTGCGCGAAATTGATGCCATGGATGGCTTGATGGGGCGGGCGATTGACCGGTCGGGTATTCAGTTCAGGATGCTGAACAAATCGCGGGGGCCCGCGGTTCAAGGCCCGCGCGCGCAAGCTGACCGCAAGCTCTATCGTGAGGCGATCCAGCAGTTTTTATCCGAAACCGAAAACCTTGATATTATTGAGGCGGCGGTCGGTGATATTGAGGTCACAGATGGCCAGCTTTCCGGCCTCATCACCGAAGATGGGCAGGTTTTTCACGCCGCTTGCGCGGTGCTGACGACAGGGACATTCCTTGGCGGGATCATCCATTTGGGGGCTGAACGCAATCAAGCGGGGCGTTTCGGCGAAGCGCCATCCAATATGCTGGCCAAACGGTTGCGCGATCCGGCTTTGGCCTTGCCCATGGCACGGCTGAAAACAGGGACACCCGCTCGGCTTGATGGGCGGACGATTGATTGGGCGCAATTGGATATGCAGCCCGCGGATAACCCGCCGGTGCCATTTTCCACCCTTAATGATAAAATTACCGTCCCGCAAATTGAATGTGGGATTACCCGCACCACCGCTGAAACCCACCGGATTATCGCTGATTCCATCCATTTATCGGCGGTTTATTCAGGGCAAATCGAAGGCACAGGGCCGCGCTATTGCCCCTCTATTGAAGATAAAGTTGTCCGTTTCGCCGATCGGACATCGCATCAGGTGTTTTTAGAACCTGAAGGGCTGGATGACCCCACGGTTTATCCCAATGGCATTTCCACCAGCCTGCCGCGTGATGTTCAGGATGCCATGATCAAAACCATCCCTGGCTTGGAAAACGCGGCGATTTTCCGTTATGGCTATGCGATTGAATATGATTGCATTGACCCAAGGGCGCTCACCCGTCAATTGGAATTAAAGGCCATCCCCGGCCTGTTCCTCGCGGGGCAGATCAATGGCACCACCGGATATGAAGAAGCCGCCGCCCAAGGCTTGATGGCAGGGGCGAATGCCGCTTTGAAAGCCTCCGGCCAAACCGAGCCGTTTATTCTGGATCGCGCGGATGCCTATACCGGCGTAATGATTGATGATTTGATCACTCGCGGCGCGCCTGAACCCTACCGAATGTTCACCTCAAGGGCGGAATATCGCTTGTTGCTGCGGGCGGATAATGCCGATCAACGTTTGACCGAAAAAGCGGTGGCCATCGGCCTTGTGGGCGAAACTCGCCGCCAACATTGGACAGAAAAGAAACACGCCCTGAAAGAAGGGCGGCAGATGTTGGATGACCTGACCGCTAAACCCCATCAATTAACCGCCCATGATCTGCCCGTTACCCGCGATGGTCGTCGGCAAAGCGCGGCGGATCTCTTGGCGCGTGATGGCATTGGCATGGCACGGTTGATCCCGCTTTGGCCTGAATTGGATCAAATTCCCATGATGATCCGCTCTCAATTGGAAGTGGATTGCCGTTATCGCGGCTATGTTCAACGGCAACAGGCGGATATTGATGTCCTGCGCCGTGATGATGCGCTGATGATTCCATCCGATACCAATTATGCAGAAATTGGCGGGTTATCGGCGGAAAGTATTGATATTCTCTCTCGCCATAAGCCTGAAACCATTGGCCAAGCGACTCGATTGCCCGGGTTAACCCCCGCGGCGGTTGTGGCCGTTATTCGATATTTGCGGCGAGCGGCTTAACATGACCACCTCTATTTTTGACGCTGAAAGTGTGTATCAGCAGTTGGATGTTTCACGTGAAACATTTGAACGGCTCGAAAAATACGTTGCGATTCTCAACAAATGGCAAAAATCCATCAATCTGGTCAGCAATAAAACCCTGCCTGAGGTTTGGCATCGGCATATATTGGATTCGGCGCAAATCTTCCCTTATACCGGTGATGCCCAGACAAAAATCATGGATATTGGGTCAGGCGCGGGTTTGCCCGGGTTGATCCTTGCGATCATGCGGCATGGACAATGGGGCGATGATGCCGCGCCGGTGACATTGGTCGAATCAGATGAACGGAAATGTGCTTTTTTGGGCATGGCGGCGCAAGAAACAGGGGTAAAGATTAAAATCAAAAACACGCGATTGGAAACCCTGCCGCCGTTATATCCTGATGTGATCACCGCCCGCGCCCTTGCCACGGTTGAAACTTTGCTGGATTGGACAAAACCGCAACATCACGCGGGCTTAAATTGTGTGTTTTTAAAAGGCGCGCAGGCCGAAGAAGAATTGACCTGCTTGAAAGAAACGCCCAATATCAAAATTGATAAAAAGCAAAGTCTGACCAGCCCAGATGGCGTTATTCTTTGCCTTTCAGGTTTTGCAGATTAAAATAACGACGATATTTTCAATAATATTTTCAAGGATTTAAAATACCATGCCCGCAAGAATAATCGCTGTCACCAATCAGAAAGGCGGCGTTGGAAAAACCACCACAACGGTCAATTTAGCCACAGCATTGGCGGCATCAAAACGGCGGGTTCTGGTGATTGATGCTGACCCGCAAGGCAACGCCAGCACGGGTTTTGGCCTTGAGATGGAAGACCGCCAGCATGATCTCTATCAATTGATGAGCGGCGCGATTAGCATTGATGCGGCTATCCACCCTAGTTTGGTCAAAGGCTTGATGGTGATTCCCTCAACGGGCGATTTATCCGCCATTGAAATTGAGCTTTCCGATTATGAAGACCGTGAATATCGCCTGAAGGCCATTATTGACGAAGTGATCGATGATTATGACTATATTTTCATTGATTGCCCGCCGTCTTTGGGGCTGTTGACGGTCAACGCCTTATCCGCCGCCGATGCCGCCATGGTGCCGTTGCAATGTGAATATTATGCCTTAGAAGGCCTATCGCAATTGATGAAAACGATTGAAGCGGTGCGCAATGGGCTTAATCCTGATTTGGTGCTGCAAGGTGTTGTCCTGACCATGTATGATCGCCGGAATCGACTCTCTGATTTGGTGGCCAATGATGTGCGCCAGCATTTAGGCCCCTTGGTCTATACCACGATTATCCCCAGAAATGTGCGGGTTTCAGAAGCGCCATCCTATGGCAAACCTGTATTGCTCTATGACCTCGATTGTCCGGGGTCAAAAGCGTATATCGCCTTGGCCGGCGAAGTGATTAAACAAGAAGGACAAGCCGCATGACCAAAAAACCAAGCGCAACATCAGCCAAAAAATCAACGGGCAAGCCCGCAACTAAAGGCTTGGGCAAAGGTCTTTCCGCGCTGTTAGGGGATAAAGCCGCGATTAACGCGGTGGGCGGCTCTGATTTATCGCAGCCTAACCGGAACCAAGCGCAACCGTCAGCCCCATCTCAAGATCAATCGGGGCAAACGGGCGCTCAAAACCTTCCGATTGAACAAATTTCCAGCGGTCTTTATCAGCCGCGTGATGTTTTTGATGAAGATGCTTTGAATGATCTGGCCGAAAGCATCAAAAACCATGGGATTGTTCAGCCGCTATTGGTACGACCAAAGGCCAAAGGGTCAAAAGGTACGAGTTTTGAGCTGATCGCCGGTGAACGCCGCTGGCGTGCCGCCCAAAAAGCAGGGCTTCATACTGTCCCTTGCGTGATTCGTGACGCCGATGATCAAATGGCGGCGGAAATCGCCATGATCGAAAATATTCAGCGCCGTGATTTGAGCGTGATCGAAGAGGCGGAAGGCTATCGCCGCCTGATCGAAGAATTTTCCTATACCCAAGATGCTTTGGCGAAAGTTATTGGCAAATCCCGCAGTCATTTGGCCAATACCATGCGGTTGTTGCAATTGCCCGATGATGTTCGCCAGCATTTGAAATCAGGCACGTTGACCCCGGGGCAAACCCGCCCGCTGGTGGGGCGTGATGATGCCGCGGCTTTGGCCAGCCAGATTCTGAACAAAGGGTTGAGCGCGCGGCAGGTTGAAAAATTAGTGGCGGCACAAGATCGCCCGCCGAAAGAACAACCGGTTAAAGATACCAATCTTGTCGCTCTTGAAGATGAATTGGCCAGCACCACCGGTCTTGATGTTACCGTGACGGTTAAGAATCAAGGCGGGGTGATCAGCATCAAATATGAAGACCTTGATCAATTTGATGCCATCATCAACAGGTTAAAAAACCAATAATATCAATAAGATAACTTATTATCGCTTAACGGCAATCGCCAAGGCGGTCAAGGCTTGGGCGGCGGCGGTTTGCGCTGAAATTCCATGCCTTGATTGTTGTTCGGCTTCGATCAAACGATCAATGGCACGGCGGCAACGTGGCGCCGACCAATGCTGTAAGTGGCTTTCAACCAAGCGCTTTTCATTGAAAAAAACAGGTGGCCTGACGCTGTTCATGGCTTGATCACGGGGCAAACCTGTTTCCATGGCGGCAGAAATGCGGAATAACCGCTGAAAATAAAACTGCCCTGACCGCAGAACCTGTTCGCCCGCGATGGCATTTTGTTCAAGCCGCGCCAAGGCGGTGCTGAGCCCTTTGAGATTTCCACTGGCGGCGGCGTGAATAGCATCATTCACCGTAACATCAGCGCCATCCCCCAAAGCGTGTTGCACTTGGTCTAAGGTTAAATGCCCATCTTGCCCCGCAAGAATGACAAGTTTATCAATCTCACTGCGGCTCGCCATGCGATCTGCCCCAAGATGGGCGGTGATATAAGCCAGAACATCACGATCCGCGCGAATATTATATTGGCGGAACAACTCTCCTGCCAATTGACCCAGAGATTGGTTGTTATCGGCGTAACACCCAAGGGCAGCAGCTTCATTGGATTGTTCAAACAGTTTAACCAAGGCTGATTTGGTGTTGAGATCATCAGCGCCCGTTAAAATAACAATGCTTTCAGGGGGCGGTGATGCCAGCAGGTTTTTGCACGCGGCCAACCCGCTAGAGCCAATGCGATCAACCCTGACCAACCTGATCCCCCCCATGGGCGGCATGGCCCCGGCGCTATCAATTAATATGGTGGGGTCTTTGGCAATAGCGTCACCATCAAGGCTGGTCACACAAAAAGGGTCATTAATATCAGGCACATAGCGTTCAGCAAGCTGGCGGCTGCGCTCATTGATCATGCCGCGGTCATGGCCGTAAAGAAGAATAGAACAAATGTCTTGAGGCGGGTTGGCCAGAAACGGGTCTATGCCACGGCCACTGATTTTCATGATTGAGACTGTTGGTGGTTAAAGTACACCAGCAACCGCTGATAAATCTTTTGCGCCAGGTTAAGGCTTAACCGCTCTTCGGCATGGATAAAGGCTTGTTCTTCACCAAATTCAGATGAAACCGCGCCGATTGAAACCGAAGACGACACGGATTTACTGATGATAATTTCACCTTTGGTTTGATCATACACCGTATATTTAATGGTCATGCCCATGCTGCTGCTGCCACGGGAAGAAGAAATTCGCGCAGAAAGATCATATCGAGAATCACCTTGCGGCTTCATCAAGCGATCAATTTCCTGACGAAACAATTGTTCCGCCCGCCCATTGGATGTTTTGACATTGATGCTGCTGATTTCTGAATAGGTTTCATCATCAATGGTGGTGACACAGGCGGTCAATGCCATTGTTGCGACAATGGACATCATCAGAAAAGTTGAAATCTTTTTAAGCAACAACATTAACAATCCTATTCGGGACAACAATCACCTTCTTTGGTGTTTGTCCATCCAGTATCTTCTGAACCGCGGGCAATGCAAGCGCCAATTCTTCGGCTACAGATTTATCACTATCAGGGGCAATATCAATTGTTCCTCTGAGTTTACCATTGACCTGAACGCCGATGCTAATGGTTTCTTCGACCAACCAATCGGGATCAGCCTCTGGCCAAGACCGTTCGGCAATCATTTGATTATGGCCCAGATTTTCCCAAATCTCTTCGGCGATATGCGGAGCGATAGGGGCCATCAATTGCACAAGGGTTTCAAGGGCAAAACGGCGTGCCCAATCTTGGGAAACACTATCACCTTTGGCATCGGTGATGCTGTTGGACAGCGAATAAAGCGCGGCAACACAGCGGTTAAA
>CALFYS010000124.1 GCA_937952245.1 uncultured Alphaproteobacteria bacterium
GAAACGGTGAGCGATGAAATCGTGCAAGCCAATCGCGAAGCCGCGCAACAGGCTTTAGCCAAAGGGGAAAAAGAAGAGGCTTTTGAATTGATCAGCCAAGTGGTGATCGCCCGCCCCACCGATTTATCCGCGCGTTTCTTCCGCGCACAAGTCTTGGTGGCCTTGGGACGCGGCTTGGAAATCCGCGATGAATTGGAATTAATGGCATCACTTAACCTGCCTGCTGAAGATAAAAAACGAGCCTTAGAACTGGTTAAAGTGATCGATAAACAAGCCAGCCGTCTTTCGGGTAAAGCCAGCATCAAATTGGCCATTGGGCATACCGATAACGCCAACTCATGGCCGGAAAATGGCCAATTCACAGGCGAGTCAGGTGTCGTGACCCCGTTGACCGATATGTATGACAAATTTGATGCGATTTCAGATGAATTTGTCGAAGGGTCTGTCAGCGTTTTTGGTGACTATAAATTGACCGAAGCCGGCGATTGGAAAGCGCCATTCCGCTTTACCGCCAGCAATAAAGAAGCCAGCGATACGGTCAACCTCGACAGCAAATATTTCTCCGCTAAAGGCGGCGTTGAAAAAAGCTTCGATACTGGCACAACCATCAAAACCAATATTGGTAAAACCATCATTGATCGTGTCAATGATTATGATGGCAATACGGTGAACACTGACCTTGATGTTTTGAATTATGATCTTGAAATATCTCAAAAATATGGCCAGTACCAAACCGCCATCAAATACGCTTCATCTGAATCAGACGCCAGCAAGACAAGCACTGCTGATCTTTATGATGCCACCACCAACACAACAACATTGTCATTAAGCCGTCCTATGGGCAGCACGATGTTTGTTCGGGGCAGCATTGCGGCGGCACAAACCCGCAATGATAGCGATGAATTGGCATCAAAGAAAAAGACTGATCGTGATGACACAACATTATCGTTGCTTTTGGTCAAAGTTCTGCCCAACAGCCAGCGGGTTATCGCGGCGGCATCTTTCATCAACAAGGAATATACCGAATATCTTGTTAACGATGCTCCTAACACAAAGCGTGAAGATGATACGTTTGCGCTGAACATTGGCTACACCATTGCCGGTGATCAGGTGTTGTCGTATCTGGAAGGTTATGAATTGGGCGCCAATTTCACCTATTCGAAAACAGACTCCAATCAGGAATCCGCGTTGGTGGAATCAAAGACAGTGTCGTTCTCCATCTCGCGGAAGTTTGATCTGTTCTAAAGATTGATCAATCTTGAAAATATAAAAACCGCCATGGCAAATGACCTTGGCGGTTTTTTGATGGGCAAAATCGGGGAAGGCGGGTTCAGCCCCCCATCAGCATGGGGAATTCATCTCCGGTCAAGGCATCGCCATGGTTTAAAGTGACGCCGTTAAAGGGCGGTGAGGTGATCAGCCCTTCACGCCGAACAAATTTGACATCATCCCCCACAAGCCGCAACGAAAACGCCCGGCGTTCCGCGTTAGGGTTTGGATTGGCTGGCGCGCCATGGATGGTGCGGTAGTCAAAGGCAATGGCATCGCCGGGTTGAACCGCCCATGCCAAAATTTCATAATAATCGCGGTGGTCATTAATATTGGGGATTTCTTCCAGCCCATCATTGGCGTTTAAGGCTGAGCCATCAAACCGTTGCGGGCGATAAAACTTCCCCCAAAGATGGGAGCCTGAAATAAATTCCAATGTGGTTTCACGGGGGACATCATCCAACGGCACCCAGAGGCTAATTGTCTTAGGGCCTGAAACACAATAATAGGGCGCGTCCTGATGCCATGGGGTCGGCACGCCAGTGGCGGCTTCTTTGACCAGCACGTGTTCATGGAACAATTGCGCGGTTTTGCTTTGCATTAACGCCGCCCCAATTTCAGCGGCATCGGAATGAAAGATAAACTCTTTATACTGGGGGATGCGATCCCAATTGCAGTAATCAACAAAAAACCGGCCTTGGCCTTCATCACCCTTGTAAATACGGGCGTTAGGGGCGGGGTCATCCATATTGGCCTTAATGCCCGCGCGCAGGGTTTCAATCCAATCCGAAAAAACACCGCGCAAGACGGTAACGCCCTTTTGGTTGAATTCTTCGATATGATTTTCCGTGACCAACGCTGACATGATTGCCCCCAGTAATGCCCTAAGAGTGATGACTTGATACCATCATATTTATAATTGTTGATCAAGTCTTGGCCATAATGGAATGATTATAAAAAAGGGCTTGCCCTAAATATTAGGAATCACTAATCTATAAAAATGAAGTTAGATTTTTTTAGAAAGATGGGTTACGGGCTGAGGGAAGGTGAAGATATTCCTGATGACCCGATTAAATGGGCCGAACAGCAGATTGAAAAGCCTGCGCCATTGACGTGGCCTGGTCACATCCCAACGGAAAAAGAACTGCTCGATCACCGCGCGGTCTTTGTTTATCAAGACCGAAAGGTCATTCGTAAAAAATATAAAAATGACCGTAAAGCTTATAAAAAGGCGAAGGATCAGTTGCGGTATGAAACTGGTGAGCGGTATTTCAAAGCGCTTGAAACCGTGATCCGTCAACACGCGGCTGTTCATGGAGATGCCCCTGTCTTTGAACGGATTTGGCATTTCTGGTGCAATCATTTTGCGATCGCTGAAAAAGATATGCTGGATCGCTGGAACACAGGTGTCTATCAGCGTGAAATTATTCGTCCAAATATGTGCGGTAACTTCACGGATTTGGTCAAAAAAGTAACGACATCATGGACGATGATCCATCATTTGGATAATTCGCAATCGGTAAGCCCCAATTCCAAATGGGGAAAATATGATCGGAAAAAAGGCAAAACGCCCTCGGTGAATGAAAACCATGCCCGTGAATTGTTGGAATTGCACACGGTTTCGCCAGCCGCTGGATACACCCAAAAAGATGTGATTGCACTGTCCTATATTATGGCAGGTTGGGAAAACCCCCATACCGACAAACGTGAAGAATGCAATCCGGTTAAGTTTAATGCGAATAAGCATGAACCGGGGTCACATAAAGTTTTAGGCCAGAAGTTTAAACAACGCGGGTTATCCGCAAAAAGCAAATTGATCGACTGTATTGAGTTTCTTTGCGATCATCCTGAAACGCCAAAGTTTATTTGCCGCAAACTTGTTCGTCATTTTGTTTGTGATGAGCCGACCGATGCCATGGTGCAACCGCTGGTTGATGCGTGGCATGAAACAAAAGGCGATTTACCCAGCGTTTACAAAGCCTTGATCAAAGTTGTTTATGACAACACGGGTGCTGAAAAGAAGTTTTTGAACCCTGAGACATGGTTGTTGCAATGCGTCCGGATCGGTGGCTTAAACTGGCCGCCAAGCCCCGAAGATATGGAATATGATTTTAAATCCAAGCCGCGACAAAAAACCCGTGAGCCTGGGTTTATCATGCGTGAATTGGGGCATGATTTAATCGCGCCATCACAGCCAAATGGCTGGCCTGAAACCGAGGCTGAATGGATGTCCCCAGAATTGCTAATCCGCCGTCTGGCTTTTGCGAAGAAATTTGCCAATGACAATGAAATTGGCCTTTTCGCAGATTATTTCGCCATTGCCCGAAGGAATTTTGATGCCGGTGAGGATGTTCAGAAATACCTCAAGAAAGCAAAGGATATTGATTTTTATTCCAACCCGAAACGTGTTGGCCAGGCTCTCTTTTCAAGCGAATGGATGTTAAAAGTATGACGGTTAACAGACGAGAATTTATCACCGGCCTTGGCTCCTTAACCCTATTGGGGTCACCGATTTTCAACGCACGCGCGGCGAAATTGAAGAAGAAAAACCTTGTGGTGGTGATGCTGAGAGGCGGCATGGATGGCCTGACGGCCATTCAGCCAACCGATCGCCGCATGGAAGAAGTTCGCCCTGATATTCTGGTCACTGGCACGAAAAAATTAACCTCTGATTTTAATGTTCATCCTCGGTTGGAATCCTTCTTGTCCTGCTGGAAAGAAGGCAAAGCGGCGGTGGTTCACGCCACGTCTATTCCTTATACGATGCGGTCTCATTTTGATGGCCAGAATTTGATGGAAAGCGGTGGTCACACGCCTTACGCTGATAAAACCGGCTGGTTAGGCCGTGGGATTGAAGCCTCAGAGCTAGGCAGTCTGGCGGTATCATTGCCCATGCCGTTGGTGCTGCGGGGCAATTTGAACCCTGATAATTATTACCCAACATGGATGGATATGCCGCAAAGCGCTGAAATGCGACTGATCAATTCATCCTATTCCGAAGGGTCTCCTTTGGCGCATACCATGCAACGGGTGATCAACCGTCCTGTTTCAATGATGCAGCGGTTTGATGATAATGATGCTCACCTCTTGGCGCGTGTCGCTTCCCAAGAATTGAGCCGTGAAGATGGCCCGCGTGTTGCCGTGTTTGATATTGGCGGGTTTGATACCCACGCCGCGCAAGGCGGGGAAGACGGCGAACATGGGGAACGTCTTGCTGATTACGATAAAGTCCTGACAGCCTTGAAAGAAGGCCTTGGGGATGCGTTTGACGATACATTGGTGCTGACCTTGACCGAATTTGGCCGCAAGGTGGAACAAAACGGTGGTTACGGCACGGAACATGGCTATGGCACGGCTATTCTGATGGCGGGGGGACTGCTGAAAGAAGCGCAAATCTATGCCGATTGGCCGGGGCTGAAGACCAAGCATTTGTATGAACGTCAAGATTTGAACGCCACAATTGACGCGCGTTCTGTTTATTGTTCGGCCATGTCCTATTGTTTTGATGTTGATTTCAAAACCATGAAGACCAAGGCGTTCTTTGGGGATGATCTTGAGGACCTTTCAGGACGCTTGTTCAAAGCGTAAACCCATCCATCAACCCATCCATCAATTGGTGCTGATAATCTTGATGGTATTGGCATTGCTTTTGCCCGCTCATCTGGCCCATGCCAATGACGCGTTTTCTTACCGTTCGGAACAATTTAAAGCCAATAAACAGGCCATGCGCGATATTGCCCAAGCTTTATCCTATGATGATTTTGAAGCGATTTCAGACGCCGCTTCTCGCATCGAAGATTGGGGCAGGGAAATGGCACAATATTTCCCGAAAGGGTCTAATCCGCCGCCATCACAGGCGCTGGACGCGATATGGGAGCAACCTGATGCTTTTGCCGCGGCTATTGATCGTCATTTAAAGGCTGTTGAGCGGCTTCAAACCCTTGCCCTTGATGAAGACAGCGCTGGTCTGCCGCAAGCCATGAGGGATCTGGCCGCCAGTTGCCAAGCCTGCCATCAATCCTTTCGGTATTGATCAGTCGAAATTGTATTTTTGCCGAAATGTTGGCAGAAGATCGCCTGTTGCGGGGGAGGCTTCCCAAACCGCCCGGGCAATCGCCCGGGTTAAGGCCAAGGCACCGGCGTGGCCTAAGAGCATTTCATCATGATGGGCATCGGCCATGGGTTTTTTGCCCGTGCTGGCGGCAAAGACAAGATCACCGTCAAATAATGTATGGCTGGGGGTAATCGCCCGTGCCATGCCATCATGGGCGGCAACAGCCAGCCGTTGGCATTGCGCTTGGGTCAAGGCGGCATCGGTCGCGATAATCGCAATGGTGGTGTTTTCTTGTGCCGATAGGCTGTGTTTGGTGTTGATTTCAGCAGGGCGCGGCGAAGGATCAACCCCCAAACCGCCATATTCACCGTCTGCGCTTTCCCATGCCCCTGCCCAGAAATAAGGGCTGTCCTTAGGGGCAACACTGCCAAAAGCATTAACGGCAACAAGCGCGCCAACGGTAATGCCATTATCCAATACAATAGAGGCTGAACCCAATCCGCCTTTCAGGTCAGCTGTGGTCGCCCCTGTGCCAGCCCCCACCGACCCCAAGGCAAAATCCGTGCTGATATTGCCGAGCGCTTCCTGGCCAAGGCCAGCATAAGGGTTTTCATCCCATGATTTATCGCCACCATTGAGCAGATCAAACAAAATCGCCGCCGGAACAATAGGGATTTTTTGCCCCGCCACATCAAATCCGCGGTCTTGGGCACGCAGGCCATTGGCCACCCCCGATGCGGCATCAAGCCCAAGGGCTGAACCCCCTGACAGAACCAGCGCATCAACCGCGGTGACCAATTTATCAGGGGCGAGCAGGTCTGTTTCTCTTGTGCCGGGCGCGCCGCCCATAACGTGAACAGACGCGGTTAAAGGTTGATCGCCAACCAACACCGTCACGCCGGATTTGATCTGTTGATCTTCGGCATGACCGACCTTAAGGCCATCGACATCCGTGATTAAATTCTTTTGACCTGACTTCATCTCAACCCAGCACTTTTCTGATGATTAGATACATCTGCCGCCATCAACCTCAAGGGCAACGCCGGTGATCATGGAAGCTTCATCGGAGCATAAAAATACCGCCGCGTGCCCCATGTCTTCGGGTTGTGAAAACCGCCCTAAAGGGATGGTGGACAGGAATTTCGCTCGCATTTCAGGCGTGTCTTCGCCCATGAAACTGGCCAGCAAAGGGGTTTCCCCCGCCACAGGATTAATGGCATTAACCCTGACGCCAAAAGGCGCGAGTTCCACCGCCATGGCTTTGGTGGCGGTGATCGCCCATCCCTTAGAGGCGTTATACCAGCTTAGATTGGGGCGGGGTGAGACACCGGCGGTTGAAGCGACATTTAAAATCACGCCTTTTTGGGCTTTTTTCATGGCAGGGATAAAGGTTTTTGCCGCCAGAAAAATGGCTTTGTTATTGACCGCCATGACGTGATCAAATTCATCTTCACTGACATCTTCTAAAGCGCCAGATTGATGGGTGACGCCAGCGTTATTCACCAGAATATCGACATCACCGAAAGACGTATAGGCCGCGTCCGCCATGGCTTCGACCGATTTGGGGTCAGCAACATCAACCTGATGGGCGATACCGTTGATGTTTTGGGCGATATTTTCCGCCCCATCGCCATTAATATCCGCCACCATGACGCGCGCGCCTTCTTTGGCAAAGGCCTCGGCAATGCCCGCGCCAAACCCTGAACCGCCGCCTGTTACAATCGCGGTTTTGCCGTTCAATCGTCCTGCCATGATCAACCCTTTGCTCGTGTTGGTGATAACCTAAGGGAAGCCTAACATCACCTGAAGGTCAAGTCACGGATGCAAAGCGGCATCATCCGGCGTTGCGGGTGATTAGGGAAGGCGAGGGATGGCGCGGATTAAGTTTTGGGTGATGGGATGTTGCGGCGATGTCATCACTGTTTCCGTGTCGCCCTGTTCGATAATCTGGCCTTGATCCATCACCATCACGCGATCGGTGATGGCTTTGATCACCGATAAATCATGGCTGATAAACAAATAGGACAGGTTATGTTTTTCGCGTAATTCAGCAAGCAAATCAATGATTTGCGCCTTAATCGCCATATCTAAGGCTGAAACCGCTTCATCCAGAATGATCAGGTTGGGTTTAATCATCAATGCCCTTGCGATGGCCAGCCTTTGCCGTTGACCGCCTGAAAATTCATGAATGTATTTATGCTGGTCATCAGGGCGTAAACCAACATCCATTAAGGCTTGGGCGATGGCTTGGTTTTGATCTCTTGGCGGCTGGGGCATTAGGTGGAAAGGTTCGGTAATAAGCCGCCCCACACGATGCCTTGGGTTGAATGACCCGAAAGGGTCTTGGAAAACAATCTGCATCATGGCGCGGGTGGCGGATTTAATATCTTGGCCGGTGGTGATCGGGTCACCGTTAATCGCAATCCCGCCGCTTGTGAGCGGCTCTAGCCCCAAAATAGCGCGGGCGAGGGTGGATTTCCCGCAACCCGATGCGCCGACCAGCCCAAGGCTTTCTTGGGGGGTGATGGTAAAGCTCACCTGATCAACGGCAGGGCGTGTGGATTTCGGATAGGTGACCACCGCTTGATCGACCGCCAGCAATGGGGAAGCCTCTCTTTTGCGGGGCTTTTGAGGGCGCTTGATGGGGGTGAATTGGGCGGCTTTGATTAATGACGCCGTATAGGCAAATTCACCGCTGGTGAAAACTGTTTTGGTGGCGCCGTGGTCTTTGATTTGCCCCGCGTTCATCACCGCGAGTTGTTTGGTGTTTTCGGCCAGCACCGCTAAATCATGGGTGATCAGCATCATGGCCATATCATCTTCTTCGGCCAGTTGCGCCAGCAGTTTCAAAATTGCGGCTTGGGTGGTGACATCAAGGGCGGTGGTGGGTTCATCGGCGATCAATAATTTTGGTTTGAGCGCGATGGCTTGGGCGATCATCACCCGCTGGCGTTGCCCGCCTGACAATTCATGGGGGTAACGGTGCTGGTGATTAGTTGTTCCCACCACGCCAACCCTATCCAGCAAGGCCATGGCCCGTTCATGAGCATCATCTGGTGCATCATCATGAATGTTATTGTCCTGTCCAGCATGAATGGTGATGGCCTCTGCCACTTGATCGGTGATGGTCATCAGCGGGTTTAAGGCGGTCATGGGTTCTTGGAAAATCATGCTGATCTGCCGCCCCCGCAAGGATCGCATGGTTTTTTCAGAAGATTGCAGCAGATCATGGCCGTTGAAAAGAGCTTGGCCTGAACAGATGGCTTGCGGCGGCAATAACCCCATCAAGGCCAAGGCGGTCATGGATTTGCCTGACCCTGACGCGCCCGCAAGACCAAAGACATCGCCGTGATCAATGGTCAATGAAATATCATCGACCAATGTGTTATCGCCGATGCTGACCGATAGGTTTTGAACAGATAAAAGCGGCATTACCCTTCACCCCGTTCGGTCATGTGGCGGTGGTTTTGGCGCGAACGATGGGTCAGTTTCGGGTCAAGCCAATCCCTTAACCCATCGCCCATCAAATTCAGCCCCAGAACAGTGATGATAATCGCCACCCCGGGGATGATCGCCAGATGAGGGGCAAAACTGATCATGGTTTGGCTTTCGGCCAGCATCCGCCCCCAAGATGGAATTGGCGGTTGCGCCCCTAACCCCACGTAAGACAGCCCCGCTTCGGCCAGAATCCCAAGGCTGAACTGAATACTGCCTTGGACGATCAGAACCGTGCTGATATTCGGCAGGATATGTTCGATAGAAATGCGGGTTTTTGATTTCCCCGCGACACGGGCGGCAAGGATATAGTCCAATTGCCATTGGGTGAGGGCGCCGCCCCGCGCCACCCGCGCAAAAACAGGGATGTTAAAAATCCCAATGGCGATAATCGCGTTGAAAGCCGATGGCCCTAAAATAGCGGTGATCAAAATCGCAATCACCAAAGCTGGAAAAGCAAAGGCCAGATCATTGCCCCGCATGATCACATCATCAAATCTTGTGCCTTGCAGGGCGGCGGCGGTTAACCCCAAAGGCACGCCCACCGCCATGCCAATCCCCACCGCTACCATGGCGACCGCGATTGAAACTTGCGCCCCCATCATCACCATCGACAGAAGATCACGGCCAAAATGATCCGTGCCAAGCCAATGCGCGGCCTGAAACGGCGGTTGCAATCGCGCTTGAATGTTCAATTGATCCACCGCGTAAGGTGTCCAGACGATTGAGATTAGCGCCATCACCGCCATCAACACCGTCAGGATCATCCCAAGTTTAAGGGCAAGTGGCATTTGAGCAGGCGGCATTTGAGGCGATTGATCCATCATGACCACACCCCTTTATTAAGCCGTGAATGCCGCAATCTGGGGTCAATCCACGCGTAGGTCAGATCAACAAAGAAAGTCACGATAATGACGCTGAACACCAGCAGCATCACCACGGATTCCACCACGATTAAATCACGTTGGGTGATGGCTTGAAAAACCAATCGCCCCAACCCGGGCAGGAAAAACACATTTTCAATGATAATCGCCCCCGCGATCAAAAATGAGAATTGCAATCCAAGGATGGTGACGACCGGAATCAACGCGTTGCGCAATCCATGGCGGAGGAGGACTTGCCGTTCCGACAGGCCTTTGGCACGCGCCGTGCGGATATAATCCTGCGCGAGCACATCAATCATGGCGGAGCGCATCACCCGCGCCAGTATGGACGCTTGCGGTAAGGCGAGGGCAATCGCCGGCAGAACCAGAGCTTTCAGCCCCGCGCCCAGCCCTTCATCCCATCCCGGGAAACCGCCGGCGGAAAACCATTGCAATTGGATGGCAAAGACCAACACCAAAATCATGGCGAACCAGAAATTCGGGATGGCGATGCCCAATTGCGTCATCCCCATCACCCCCCAATCGGCAGGTTTGTTGCGCTTGCTGGCTGCCATCATGCCGACGGGCAGGGCGATGGCAATGGTCAAGATCAACGCCATCACCGTTAAGGGCAGGGAGACCCCAAGCCGCGCCATCACCAGATCAGCAACCGGCACTTGATAGGTGTATGATCGGCCAAAATCGCCGGTGATCATGCCCGTGACCCAGCGCCAATATCGTTCAACAGGATGGCCGTTTAGCCCCAATTCTTGGCGGAGAGCGGCCACTGTTTCCGGTTCCGCGTTCAGCCCCAGCATAAATGCCGCCGGATCACCGGGGATCAATTCAATCGTGGTGAAAATAACAAGCGACGCCACAACAAGGCTGATGGCCAGCGTCATCATGCGATTGATGATGAATGTCAGCATATGTTGATCCTGTCCTTAGCCTTCACGATAAAAGAAGCCCCGCTAAGATTAACGGGGCTTCGGGATGCTGTCCAATAGAACAATCGAGAACCATCAGATCCATCAGATCAAGACTGAGAGAGAGGTTATTTCCAATAAACGCCGGTTAAGTCATTGGCTTGGGTGGGGGCGTTTTCCCATAATCCCATAATGCGGGCATCGGCAACGCCGGTTCGCGCCAATTGGAACAAATAGCCATTAACGTAATCATCGGCGATCAAGCGCTGGGCTTTCGCCATCAGGCCAGAGCGTTTTTCCGGATCGCTTTCTGTTTTCAACGCCGCGATCACCGCTTGCAGATCAGCGCTGTCATATTGGAAATAATAATCAGGATTGGCGTAAATCCCAATATCCATCGGCTCAGTGTGGGAGACAATCGTCAGGTCAAAATCCTTGCCCTTAAAAACTTGTTCCAGCCATTGCGCCCATTCGAGGTTTTCGATGGTGGTGTTGATACCAACAGCGCGCAACTGGGCGGCGATAATCTCACCTCCGCGGCGGGCATAGGATGGCGGCGGCAATTTCAACGATAAGGTCAGGCCTTCCGCCCCGGCTTCTTCTAATAAAGCCTTGGATTGCTGAGGGTCATAGGCGGATTGCGCCGTCAGGTCGATATAATCCGGATGATGGGGGGCAAAATGCGTGCCAATCGGCGTGCCATAGCCAAACATCGCGCCATCAATAATCGCTTGCCGATCAATCGCATGGGCAATGGCCTTGCGGATGCGGCGATCTTTCAGCTTTGGCGATTGGTTGTTGGTGGAAAGGATCGTCTCACCTTCGGTTGACCCCACAATCACGCGAAACCGAGGGTCGGCTTCAAATTGCGGTAAGGTTTCAGGGGCAGGGTAGCCCGGGAAAGCGTCAATATCCCCCGCCATCATCGCCGCGAAAGCCGCGGTTGGGTCTGAAATAAATTTGAAACTGGCCTTTTCCAATTGAACAGGCTTGCCCCAATAATCAGGGTTTTTGACCAGTTCAACCCGATCACCCTGCACCCATGTAGAAAAGCGGAACGGGCCTGTGCCAACAGGGGCGGTCTTGGCTTGGTCAACGCTTTCAGGCGCCAAGATAACGGCATCCCCCCAGGCCAGATTGGTGATAAACCCGCCATCAGGGGCATCGAGGGTGATCTGAACTTGATCAGGGCTGATGACATCCACCGAAGTGATCCCGGTAAAGAGCCGCTTTTGCGCGTTGGTTGATGATTCCGCCCGGGCGCGATCGAGTGAGAATTTCACATCATCGGCGGTAAAATCCGTGCCATCATGGAACCGGACATTGTCATGCAGGCGGAAGGTATACACCAATCCATCATCGGAAATATCCCATGATTTCGCCAAAGCCGGCGCGATAGAGCCATCCGCCTGATAGCGGGTCAGCCCTTCAAAGATATTGGCGTAAACAATCTCATCAATCGCCGCGGCCGCCCCGCCGGTTGGGTCAAGGTTCGGCGGCTCCAACTGCATCCCAACGGTGATGCTGGTCTCAGCTTTCGCAATGGTGATATGGGATAGAGATAACGCTGATGCCATGGCAATCATGGTCGCGGTCACGCCCAGCAGATGAAGAACTCTCATAACGCCCTCTTATGGCGGATTAATCAATAGCGGGGTTGTGACGGATTTAGCCGTTTTTGACAAGCAAAAAACGCGTTAAACCCTGCTTTTACCCTAGGTTGAACCTGCTGTGGCCATAGGATTGGTGC
>CALFYS010000125.1 GCA_937952245.1 uncultured Alphaproteobacteria bacterium
CATAATCTCCAATCCCTGCATTTTGATGCCAAAGCCGTTGTTTACTGCGTCACCGGCCAATGCCAAGGGGTTCAAATGAATGGTGTTGCCGATGTTGACATTAACCTGAGGACATCCGCCGTCAGCATCACCAATCTTCATGCCCAGAATGAAGACCGTCAGATGATTGTATCGGGTTCGATTGAAAACATTCTGCCCCATCAGGTGCTGGAATTTGCGGCGAAGGCTAATTTGGTGCTGACCATCAATGACGTCCATATCATCATGAACCCTGACGCGCAAATGGTGTTATATGGCGTGTCAGTGGATGAAGATCGAATGGAAGCCGTCTTCCGCGCCTTTAATATCGAACACAGGATTACACTTGATGGCAATGTTAAGCATCCTTAACCCGATGGCGGTTTAGCCATTTGTCAGGAATTGTAGGGAAGCCAATTCATGATAAAGCGGTGATGTGTTCAGCAGGTCATCATGGCGGCCTTCGGCAACAATTCGGCCTTGATCCATGACCACGATACGATCCGCCCCAATCACCGTTGAAAGCCGATGGGCGATCACCACCGTGGTGCGGTCTTGCATCAAATCTTCAAGGGCGGATTGCACCGCTTGTTCAGATTGCGCGTCCAAGGATGAAGTCGCTTCATCCAAAAGCAAGATTTGCGGATCACGAAGAACAGCACGGGCGATGGCAATCCGCTGTCTTTGCCCGCCTGAAAGCCTGACGCCTTTTTCCCCCACAGGCGTGTCATAACCTTGCGGCATGGTTTTGATAAATTCATCAGCATTGGCTTTGATGGCGGCATTGCGGATCATCTCCATGCTCGCGTCCGGGCGGCCGAAGGCAATATTGCTGGCAATCGTGCCGGAGAATAGCGCGGTTTCTTGCGGCACCAACCCCATAGCCCCCCGCAGGTCAGCAATCGCGGCATCACGAGCATCAACCCCGCCGATCATCACCGCGCCTTGGCTCGGGTCATTGAGGCGTAAAATCAGGTTAATCAAGGTTGATTTCCCTGCCCCGCTCGGCCCCACAAGGGCAATCCGTTCGGTGGGGCGGATATTGAGGTTAATATCATGCAAAACAGGCTGATCGCTGCGGCTGGCATAGGCGAAAGACACCCCATCAAAATCAATACCAATCGCGCCTTGCGGCAGGGTTTTAGGTTCAAGCGGGTCGGTGATGGTTTGGTCTTCGGAGAGCAAAGCGGTGATCCGTTCAGCGGCGCCTGCCGCGCGTTGCAATTCACCCGACATATCCGACAAAGCCCCAACGGACGATGCCACCAAGGCCGAATAAAAGACAAATGCCGATAAATCCCCCGCTGACATTTCGCCTGATAACAAATCCTTGCCCCCCACCCAGAGGATGAAGGTAATAGCGGAGAAGACCAGCAGAATGACAATCCCGCTCATGCTGCCGCGCAGAACAAGGCGTTTGATGGCGGCGTTATGGCTTTCTTCAGCGGCATGGTTAAAGGTGGTACTGATAGTATCTTGGCGGGCGAAAGCGTGGATGGTTCGGATAGCCGTCAGGGCTTCTTCGGCTTCAACCGAGACATCGGCCAATTTATCTTGGGCTTTTTTGGATTGCACGCGAAGCTTCCGCCCTAAGATCACCACCGGCACAATCACCAAAGGGATGACCCCAAGGATAATCATGGTCAATTTCGGTGAGGTTAAGACCACCATGGTGATGCCGCCTGTAAGCACAAGGATATTCCGCATCGCCATGGATAGGCTGGAGGCCACAACCGTTTGAATCAACGTTGTATCAACACTTATGGTGGACAGCACATCGCCGGTTCGGTTTTTTTCAAACCACGCCGTTGATAAGCCGATAACATGACGGAAAAGCGATTTCCGAATATCCGCGATCACTCTTTCGGCGACTTTATTGATCAACACCGCCCTTAAATAACTGCCTAAAGCCAACATAACGGTGATTCCAAGGCAGATCAGCACCGCCCGATCCAGCAAATTGCCATCCCCTTTGCTGAGCCCGCTATCCACCAAATAAGCAATGCCGCGGCCAAGCGACAAGAGAGATGCCGCCACCAGCAAAATCGCCAATAATGCCCATACCAATTGCTGGCGATGGGGTTTTATCCATGGCCATAAATGCTTTAAAGGTTGCAGGCTTTTCAATGATGCCCGCTTCGGCGTTGTTTCGGTCTTATCCATGGCAACACAGTACCATAAACAGCCCTTGTCATTCTATTGATGATCGCGGATTGATCTGCGACATATTCATCCGTTAAAAACGGCTTGCAAGCCTGCCCATAAGTTTGTATAAACCGCTTTCATATCACCGTCGGCATGGTGATTATTGGAGATTGTTATGAAAAAAGACCTGCACCCACAGTATCACACCATTAAAGTTGTGATGACAGATGGCACCGAATACGAAACTCGTTCCACTTGGGGCAACGAAGGTGATGTTCTGAAATTGGACATTGACCCGAAGTCACACCCGGCTTGGACTGGTCAGCACCGCATTCTTGATGCTGGTGGGATGGTGGCCCGCTTTAACAAGCGTTTTGGTGGTTTGGGCGGCAAGTAATCCCCCCATCAAATCTTTAAATTTTCATCAGGTCGCCTTTGGCGGCCTTTTGTTTTGCGCGTCTTCTTTAACGCCTGATGATAATGCCCCATCACCTAGGGTCTTGAAATCGGATGATCGGCTTCTTACATCAATTTTATCAGCAGCCATGATGGTGCTGATCACGGCCTCGCCATAATGGGAGGCAACAATAGATGAATTGCATTGCTTAAGGAGGATGCAGATGAATACACTTGATTTAACCCCTATTTTTCGTTCAGCGATTGGTTTTGACCGCATGGCCAATATGGTCGACAGCATGATGGCTGGTGGTGATACACAATCGAACTGGCCCCCCTATAACATTGAAAAACATGGTGATGATGACTATCGCATCAGCATGGCGGTTGCTGGCTTCAAAGAAGAAGACCTTGATATTACCGTCCATGATCAGATGCTGATTATCCGCGGCACACAAAGCGACCAGAATGATCGTGGCGTGACCTATTTGCACCGCGGCATCGCTGGCCGTAATTTTGAACGCCGTTTCCAGCTGGCGGATTTTATCGAAGTCCAAGGCGCGACCATCAGCGATGGGCTTTTGCATATTGGCCTGCAACGGGTGATTCCCGAAGCCATGAAACCGCGCAAGATTGCCATCGGCGGTGAGGCCAATACACCTAAGCCAAAAATTGTCAGCGGCAAAGCCAGCTGATGATCAGATAATCACCACACAGAAAAGGCTGGGCAAGACCCAGCCTTTTTTATGCCCTGAAATAACGATGGATCAGGATTTGTTTTTAATCGCGGCTTGAGCGGCGGCAAGGCGCGCCACCGGCACGCGGAAAGGCGAACACGACACGTAATCAAGGCCAACGCTTTCAAAGAAATCAATGGAGGCGGGGTCGCCGCCATGTTCACCGCAAATGCCAAGTTTAATATCAGGCCGGGTCTGGCGGCCTTTTTCAACACCAATCCGCACCAGCTCGCCAACACCTTCAACGTCAATCGAAATAAACGGATCAACAGGGTAGATGTCAGCTTCGGCGTATTCCCGCAAGAATTGCCCCGCGTCATCACGGCTGATGCCAAGGGAGGTTTGCGTCATATCATTGGTGCCGAATGAGAAGAATGAGGCTTCTTGGGCGATTTCATCCGCCACAAAAGATGCCCTTGGCAATTCGATCATTGTCCCCACCATATAGGTGAACTCGACCCCTGTTTCGGCTTCGACTTGGGCGGCGGTTTCATCAATGATTTTTTTGCAGATTTCGACTTCGCGAGAGGTAGCGGCCAATGGCACCATAATTTCAGCCATGATCGCGTCACCGCCATCTTTTTGGACAATCGCCGCGGCTTCAAAAATCGCCCGTGCTTGCATGGCGCAAATCTCCGGATAGGTGATCGCCAAACGACAGCCGCGATGCCCCAGCATCGGGTTGTTTTCCGCCAGTTTCAGTGACCGTTCTTTGGCTTGACGGATGCTGACCCCCGCGGCTTCGGCAACATCGGCCAAGTCTTCATCGCTATGGGGTAAAAATTCATGCAATGGCGGGTCAAGCAAACGGATGGTGACCGGCAGGCCAGCCATAATGGTGAACAATTCAACAAAATCCTGACGCTGCATCGGCAAGAGTTTATCAAGCGCCTTTTGGCGGCCTTCGGTATCCGATGCCATGATCATCTCGCGCATGGCGATAATCCGGTCAGCGTCAAAGAACATATGTTCGGTTCGGCTCAGCCCAATGCCTTGCGCGCCAAAATCACGTGCTGTTTTCGCATCAAGCGGGGTTTCCGCGTTCGCCCGAATATCCATGCGGCGGGATTGATCCGCCCATTCGATCAGCGTGCCAAAAGCCCCTGAAAGTTGCGGTTGGATGGTGGGGACTTGACCCAAGAAGACCTCACCCGTACCGCCATCAATGGTGATAATATCCCCTGATTTGACGGTTTGACTGCCAATATGAACAACCCCGTCATCATCATTAATCCGGACTTCACCAGCACCACAAACACAAGCCCGGCCCATGCCCCGTGCCACCACCGCGGCATGGCTGGTCATCCCACCACGGGCGGTCAAAATCCCTGCCGCGGCGTGCATCCCGTGAATATCTTCAGGGCTTGTTTCCAGCCTGACCAAAATCACCGCATGGCCAGCCGCCGCCCGCTCCTCAGCTTGATCAGCGGTCAAGACCACTTCGCCAAATGCCGCCCCAGGTGATGCAGGAAGCCCTCTGGTGAGCAGGGTTTTTTCAGCGGTTTTATCCAATGTCGGATGCAACAATTGGTCTAAGGACGCGGCATCAACCCGCAAAATCGCTTCTTCTTTGGTGATCAAGCCTTCTTCGGCCATTTCAACCGCCATCCGCAAGGCCGCTTCCGCTGTCCGTTTACCATTGCGGGTCTGGAGCATATAAAGCCGCCCCTGTTGAATGGTAAATTCAATATCCTGCATATCGCGATAATGTTTTTCCAAAATCACGCGGGTTTCAGCCAATTGCCCAAAGACTTCAGGCATGGCTTCTTCCATGGAAAGTTCATCATTACCGCCGGCCAGACGTTCTTCTTTGGTCAGGTTTCTAGGGGTCCTGATCCCCGCCACCACATCTTCACCTTGGGCATTGATCAAAAATTCACCATAGAACATATTCTCACCGGTGGAAGGGTTGCGGGTAAAGGCAACGCCGGTGGCGCAATCATCGCCCATATTCCCAAAGACCATGGATTGCACATTAACCGCTGTTCCCCATGCCGCGGGGATATTGTTCAGGCGGCGGTAAGTAATCGCGCGCTGGTTCATCCAGCTGTCAAAGACCGCGCCAATCGCGCCCCAAAGCTGTTCTTTCGGTGAGGATGGGAAATCTGAACCTGTTTCTTCTTTGACAATGTCCAGATATTCGGCGACCAATTCTTCAAGGTCATCACCCGTCAGGTCAACATCATCGAAAATCCCGCGGGAGTCTTTTTTCATTTCCAACGCGTCTTCAAAAAGACCGTGATCAACGCCCAGCACAACATCACTGAACATCTGGATAAAGCGGCGGTAACTATCCCATGCAAAACGCTTATCGCCTGTTTTTTCGGCGAGACCCGCCACCACATCATTGTTCAAACCAAGGTTAAGGACGGTATCCATCATCCCCGGCATAGATGCCCGTGAACCGGAACGAACCGAAAGCAACAAGGGGTTTTGAGGATCAGCGAATTTAAGCCCTGTAGCGGTTTCAACCGCGGCAATCGCGGCATCAACCTCACCTGATAATTGGTCAGGATACTGATGCTCATGGTCATAATAATAGGTGCAAACTTCGGTGGAGATTGTGAAGCCCGGGGGGACGGGCAAGCCAATTTCGCTCATCTCAGCGAGGTTAGCCCCTTTGCCGCCAAGCAATTCCCGCATGGTGGCATCGCCTTCGGTTTTGCCCGCGCCAAAACTGTACACCCATTTTTCCATGTTGATCCCCTTACTTTAGATCAATTGTTCAACCTTCAATGGCGGCAAAATCAGCAAGGCTTTCCATCAACCCGCGAATTTTCGCCAAAATATTAAGCCTGTTACCCCTGATGGCGGCGTCATCATCATTGACCGTTGTCTTTTCAAAAAACGCATCAATCGGCCCGCGCAACTGCCCCAAACGCTTGATTTGCGCCACCATATCATCGGTGGATTGCAGGTCATGCGCGGCTAAAGCAAGGGTTTCATCGAATAAGGATTGTTCGGCATCTGTTTTCAGCAACCCCTGATCCACATCACCTTCATAGGTGCATTTGTCTTTCTTTTCTTCAGCGTTCAGAATGTTGCTGGCGCGGCGATACCCCGCCATTAAGCCTTGGCCATCTTCGCTGGCCAGCACATCCGCCAATGTTTGAGCAAGGCTGATCAAATGCACCAAGCGGTCATGACGGCTGTCGTTCATCCGGACAACCGCCGCCACCACATCATGGCGGATGCCTTGGTCGCGCAACCAGACTTTCAGGCGATCATGCAAAAACGGCATCAATTCATCTGAGGCTTGGCTGAACCCATAGCCTTTAGCGGCTTCGGCAAAAATATCATTCAAGCTTAAATCAAGGTTGTTCTGCGCGATCAGGCGCAACACACCCAAAGCGGCACGGCGCAAAGCAAATGGGTCTTTTGACCCGGTCGGCAATTCACCAATGCCAAAAAATCCGGTCAGCGTGTCGATTTTATCCGCCAGCGCAACCGCCACCGTTAAAAGGTCTTGCGGCACCTGATCTTGAGGGCCTTCGGGGCGATAATGATCGGTGATGGCGGCGGCGATTTCAGGGGTTTCATGCAATGCCGCCAGATACCCACCGATAATGCCCTGCAATTCAGGAAACTCACCAACGGTTTCAGAGACTAAATCCGCCTTGGCCAAAAGCGCGGCACGCTTGGCCTTATCCGCATCCGCGCCAATTTTTTCGGCGATGATACCAGCAAGTTTGGCCATGCGCTCAGCTTTATCGCCCATGGTGCCAAGACCTTCAAAGAACGTGATCCCTTGAAGGCGTGGTAAGGCTTCTTCAAGCGGTTGAGACCGATCTTGATCCCAGAAGAAGCGCGCATCGGCAAGGCGCGCGCTCAACACCCGCTCATTGCCAGCGCGGATAATCGCATCACGTTCAGCATCAGGCGTCATATTGGCAATGGTGATAAACCGCGGCGCCAATTGGCCATCTTTTTCCAAAACAGCAAAATATTTCTGATGGCTGCGCATGGAAACCACGAGAATTTCTTGCGGCAGAGACATGAAATCCTGATGGATTGTTCCCATCACCGGATGCGGGTATTCAACCAGCCCCGCGACTTCGGCCATCAAGCCTTGATCATCCTTGACCATACGGTCTTCGGCTGTGGTCATCTCGCGCATAGCGGCGGTGATATGCTCCACCCGCTTGTGGCGATCCGCCATCACGAAATGTTCCGACAGCGCGGCTTCATAAGCATCGCCAGTGGTCAGCGGAATATCAGAAGGAGACAGCATCCGGTGGCCAAAACTGGTGGCACCAAAAGCAATTTCATCTTGATCACCAAGGGATAATGACCCGGCCAAAGGCTGACCATCAAAGATTACATTAACCCGATGCAAAGGCCGCACCCAGCGTTGCTTGCCCCGCCCCCAGCGCATTGATTTTGGCCACGCGAATTGCGCTAAAAGCGAGCTGATCAATGGCGGGATCACCTCACTGGCGGATTGGCCTTTTTTATTGATGACGGCAAAAAGAAAATCACCTTTTGGGGTGGAGCGCACCTCAGCCTGATCACGGCTGATCCCCGCCCCTTTCAAGAACCCTGCGATGGCTTGTTCTGGCGCATCGGCACGAGGCCCCCGGCGTTCTTCGTTTAAATCAGGCTGGCTGGTGGCGAGACCTTGGATAGAGACCGCGATCCGGCGTGGCCCTGACCATGAGCGTGGAGCATCACCGCCCAACCCTGCATCCTTAAGGGCTTTCGATAAGCTTTCCACCATCCGCTGTTCGGCGGCAACCTGCATCCGTGCTGGAATTTCTTCACCAAAAACTTCAAGGAATAATTCAGCCATTTGGGTGATCCTCTTGGTCAGAGTTGCCTTGGTCTTGGTCTTGGCCTTGCGCCACCCAAGCCTCACAGCATCCTTTGGCCAGCGCCCGCACCCGACCGATATAGCCTTGGCGTTCAGCAACGGAGATCACCCCGCGCGCATCCAAGAGGTTAAAGATATGGCTGGCTTTCATGCATTGGTCATAGGCGGGAAGCGGCAGCGGATGGCGGGCATCCAACAGGCTGGCGCATTCTTTTTCCGCATCCATGAAATGTTGGAACAGCATTTCGGTATTGGCGCGATCAAAATTATGATGCGAGTAATCAACTTCCGCGCCATGGAAAATATCACCATAGACTTTGCCGCCTTGGTCTTTTGGCACGCCATCCCAATCCAGATCATAGACGTTATCAACGCCTTGGATGAACATCACCAAACGTTCCAACCCATAGGTCAATTCAACGGGAACCGGATCACAATCAATCCCGCCGACTTGCTGAAAATAGGTAAATTGTGAGACTTCCATCCCATCGCACCAGACTTCCCAGCCCAAACCAGCCGCCCCCAATGTTGGCGATTCCCAATCATCTTCCACAAAGCGAATGTCATGATCCATGGGATCAAGCCCAATGGCCTTTAGCGAGCCGAGATAGAGGTCTTGGCTGTTGGCGGGCGATGGTTTCATGATGACTTGGAATTGATAATAATGCTGCAAGCGGTTGGGGTTATCCCCGAAACGGCCATCAGACGGACGGCGCGACGGCTGAACATAAGCGGCGTTCCAGACATCATCAGGACCCAAAGACCGAAGGGTGGTGGCCGGGTGGAATGTTCCCGCCCCCACTTCCATGTCATAGGGCTGAAGAATCACACACCCTTGATCCGCCCAATATTGCTGCAATGTCAGAATAATGGATTGAAAAGATTTGCGGCGATCTAGGGATGAAGAACGTGTCATTTAATTTCACCAAAAGGCTTCATGATGGCCGCACCATATAGCAACAGGACGCTGGCTTCAACCGCAGATCGAACAGCCTTCTTTGGCATCGACCCACGCCCCGCATTTTTTACATTCAATCATATCGACCGTGGCATCCGAAGATGTTTTTTCGCGGTCATGTTTGGCCGTGTCTTGGCGGCGTTCGATCATCCGATAGCCGAACCAGATCACCGCTAAAACCACCGCAAGAAAAATCAATTTTGTCGGTGTAAACATCTCAATTAAAGCCCTAACCGGTTGCGTAAACTAATCTCACTGGCGCGGTGGATGGCGCTGTCGATCACCGCATCGGCAAGGTCATCCGACCACGCTGTTTTATTGAAGACACCGCTGGCACCGCCGCCCAGCCCCAACATGGATTTCTTGCCTTCAATCAATTTGATCTGAACCTTTTTGCCAAAGCGTTCTTTTAACACTTGCCTTAACTCACCTGTTTTATCGGCAAGCCCCAATTCAACCGCTTTCAGCCCTGTCCAAAACGCGCCTGAAAACAAATCATCTTCTGGTGCGGTTAATTTACTGCCGCGGCGATGGCGCACCAACGCGGTGAACTGATCATGAATATCTTTTTGCAACGTCTTCAGATGGTCAATGTCGTCTTGATGTTCAGGCTGAAACGGATCAAGCATGACTTTACGTTTGCCCGCGGTATAGACGCGGCGGCTGATGCCGAGTTTTTCAATCGCATCAACAAAGCCAAAGCCCGCCGAAACAACACCGATTGACCCCAAAACAGATGATGGGTTGACGTAAATTTCATCCCCCGCGCAGGCCAGCCAATAGCCGCCCGATGCCGCCACATCTTCAACAAAGGTCAGGACAGGAATATCATTTTCGCGGGACAAATGCCGGATGCGATCATAAATTAGGGAAGATTGCACAGGCGAGCCGCCGGGCGAGTTGATCACCAAGGCCACGGCTTTTGCGCCTTTGACTTCAAACGCTTTATCAATCAACGGCGCCATCCCCGCCATAGAAAGCCCCCGCCGAGGGCCAGAAGACGCCGCGATCATCCCGCTCAGCCTTAAAACAGGCACCACAGGGTCTGATTTTCCAAAGAGTTTTTTAAACCATTTCAACATATTCTAGAATTACGCCTTCCCGCCGCCTAATTCAAGATGCAGAACAAAAGAAACAGCAGAAAGCTCAGCGGCGTTTGATCTGTCTTTTCGGGCTGGTCATGGCGATATGGGCTTCGCCGTTTTCAATCGCCGCCATCAGCGGGGTTAAGGCATCGCCGCTCACGTCTTGGTGGATATAAAGCGGCGGCAAGATTTCAGCCCCGCCAGCAACGCCCAAACGCGCGCTGATCAACACCCGCTTTGCCGGCGCATCATCAGGGCGAGCGAAGACCGGCCGGATGGTCACCTCCCCAAAACCATGGGTGAGCGCGGCGATCATCTGATCCGACCGTTCGACACGGCTGATCATCACCAATTGGCCTTTATGCTTAAGGGCTTTGCGCGCGGCATGGACCCAAGGGGTCAGGTCATCGCTGGCTTTCGCCATGGATTTCCGCGCGTCTTGCGATGCGGTTGAGCCCGCGTCATGGTAAGGCGGGTTCATCACCACTTGGTCAAACGCCCCCGCTAAATTGGCCGCATCCCATCCATCATCCGATAAAGCATCCGCCATGACGGCGGAAACCTGCCCTGCCAAATTATTCGCTTGGATATTGCGGCGCAACAGTGCCGCCATCATCGGGTCTAATTCGACAGCGGTGATCGCCATATCAGGGCATTCTTGGGCTAAGGCCAATGAAACGCCGCCTGCCCCCGCCCCCAATTCAAGGGTCGCGCCGCCTTGACGGGTCGCCGCCGCCGCCAGCAAAATGGTATCGAGATTAACCCGAAAGCCCTTTTTCGGTTGAGCCAGCGTCAAGCGGCCACCATAAAGCGCGTCATGTGTAATCGCATCTGGGGTGACTTCTTGATCATCAAAAGAGCGGCTTGCCATCATCAGCCCTATTCATCAAACCATTGATCGGCGTTGCGCAACACACGTTCCGCCTGCATGGCATCGTCATCATCCACCGCCAATCGCCGGGGAAACAGCCCATTGCGCTGCCCCAATAAATCCGCCATATGGCCATCACGGATGGCATAGGCAATCCCCGCCTCTTTCAGCAAGGCTTCGATATAGGAAATCCGAACCGGATCAATAATGGTGAGAATATCTTTCATCACGTTATCTTTACGCTGTTTTCATCCAGATGACAATTTACCCCATATTTCCCCATCAAGATAAACCGATCAGAATTAAAACGAATGGGGCTTCTATTTCATGGTCATTCGTGCCATATGAAGCGTAGGATTTATGAAACCCCTTTAGGACCAATCATGCCCCACGCAACACCATCATTGAATCCGATTTTAAGCCTGACGGAAACCGCCATGGCTGATGTGAATCGTATTATCGTGGAACGGATGCAAAGCGATATTGATCTGATCCCGACCTTGGCCGGGCATTTGGTCTCCGCGGGCGGCAAGCGGATCAGGCCGATGTTGACGCTGGCGGGCGCGATGGTGGCTGATCCTGAAGGGGGATTGGAGAACGCGTCAAAACTGGCGGCGGCGGTTGAGTTTATCCATACCGCAACCCTATTGCATGATGATGTGATTGATGAATCGAATATGCGCCGCGGCAATGAAACCGCCAATGCGATTTGGGGCAATGAAGCGTCTGTGTTGGTGGGGGATTTTCTGTTTGCCCGGGCTTTTGAATTGATGGTGGAAACCGGCAATATTGAGGTGCTGGGGCGGTTGTCAAAAGCATCAGCCCGCATCACCGAAGGCGAGATTGAACAAATGTTAATCGCGGGCAAGCCGGATACGGATATTGATGCTTATTTAAGCGTGATTATCGGCAAGACCGCTGAGTTATTCGCCGCCGCTAGCGAGACCGGAAGCATGATCGCCAATGGTGATGACGGCTTGAACAAGACCATGAAAGATTACGGCATGGCCTTGGGCATCGCCTTTCAGATTACCGATGACGCGTTGGATTACCACGCCGATGAAGGGGATTTGGGCAAAACCGTGGGGGATGACTTTGCCGAGGGCAAAACAACCCTGCCGGTGATGATGGCCTATCACAAAGGCGATGATGAAGAACAAGCCTTTTGGAAGCGGACCATCACCGATGGTGAGATTAAAGACGGTGATCTTGCCCATGCCCAAGCCTTGATGCAGAAACATGGCGCGATCACAGGATCACTGGCTGAAGCCCGCCGCCATGCCGAACAGGCGGAGGCGTGTTTGGCAAGTCTGCCCGCCACCCCTGCCCGTGATGCGCTGATTGAAACCGCCGCCTTTGCCGCCTCGCGCACGGTTTAATTCTTT
>CALFYS010000126.1 GCA_937952245.1 uncultured Alphaproteobacteria bacterium
AAAAATGGGGTTATCCCCATTATCCACAAATATTTTTAAAAAAAACTGCGTTTCGGCGTGGTTTTTTTTTGATGATAATTTAAGATTTAAGAATGTCAGACCAAGATCAAAACAACAATAACAGCGCCTCCGCCCCTGATGATCCTCAAGCTAATCCTGGGGGAAATGTTGGGGCTGATCTTCAGGGTGATTTCGTGCCCAACCCTGATATGGAAAGCAATATCGTCTCCCTGCCTGTGGCGGAAGAGCCGCCCGCATCACCAACCAGCGCCCTGCCCCATAATCTGGAGGCCGAACAAGGGTTGATCGGGGCGATCTTGACCGACAACAGTATTCTGGAACAAATCAATGATGGCCTGAGGGAAGATCATTTCTTTGACCCGATCCATGGCCGTATTTTCGCCGCGGTCAGCCGATTGATCAGCCGTGGTCAATTGGCCAATCCCGTGACCTTGAAAAGTTATTTTGTCGGCGATGTCGCGTTTGATCAGATTGATATTGAAAAATACCTGATCGAATTGGCAGAGAATGTCTTGTTCCTATCCGATGCCCCTGATTATGCCGAAGATATTCGGCAATGTTTCTTGCGGCGGGCGTTGATTAAAATTTCCGATGAAACTATTCATAAAGCCCGCACCGCCGATTTGGAAATGACCGCCGAAACCCAAATCGAAGAAGCGGAACAACAGCTCTTTACCTTGGCCGAAAGCGACCAAACCTCAACAGGCTTGATGCCGTTTAGCGAATCCCTGATTAAAGCCATTCAAATGGCCGAAAACGCCCGCAAAACAGCCGGCGGGCTTTCCGGTTTGGGGACAGGGCTTCATAGCCTTAATAACCTGATGGGCGGGTTGCAAAAATCGGATCTGATTATTCTGGCGGGCCGCCCGGGCATGGGGAAAACCGCCTTGGCGACCAACATCGCCTTTCACGTGGCCACCACGACTTTAACGGATGAAAACCCGCAACACGTGGCGTTTTTCTCTCTAGAAATGTCATCAGAACAATTGGCCAACCGTATTTTATCAGAACGTTCGGGTATTTCTTCTGCGGATATTCGGCGGGGCAAATTAGCGCCCAATCAATTCACCGACTTGGTGCGAGCATCAGGGGAAATTGAAAATGCCCCGATCTTTATTGATGACACGCCGGCTTTATCTGTTTCGCAATTGGCCAGCCGCGCCCGCCGCCTGAAACGCCAAAAAGACTTGGGCTTGATCGTGGTGGATTACCTGCAGTTATTGGCCGCGCCTTTAGGCCAACGGACGGAAAACCGTGTTCAAGAAATCTCTTCCATTTCCCGAACATTAAAATCCATCGCCAAGGAATTGGATGTGCCGGTGATCGCGCTTTCCCAGCTGTCGCGTGCCGTGGAACAGCGCGAAGACAAACGCCCCAATCTTGCCGATTTGCGGGAATCAGGATCAATTGAGCAGGATGCCGATGTGGTGATGTTTGTGTATCGTGAGGAATATTACCTGAATAAATCTGAACCTGATCGCCGCCCCGAAGAAACCGAAGAACATTACAACACCCGCCATGACCGCTGGAAAGAAAAACTGGAACAAGCCGAGGGCCGTGCTGAAATTATCATTGCTAAACAGCGTCATGGCTCAACCGGCGTTGTGCATCCAAGCTTTATCGCGGAGCAAACCAAATTTATCGATTATATCGCCCCTGATCATCTGCCTGAAGGGTTCTGATCAATGAAGATGAATTCTGAAGTTTTGCCCGCTGAACTTCTGCAGGCGGAACGTTTATTGGCGGTGATTAATCTTGATGCGATTGCATCGAATTGGTCTTATCTCAATCAAACCTCCGGCAAGGCAACAGCAGGCGCGGTTGTCAAAGCCGATGCCTATGGTCATGGCATGGCGGCGGTGGCGAAACGTCTGCATCAAGCGGGATGCCGTTTGTTTTTCACCGCAAGCATTCAAGAAGCCGTGATGTTGCGCGCCACCCTGCCTGATGCCGAGATCGCCTATTTTGATGGTCTTCAGCCCCATGATATGGAACAGGTGCTGACCCACCGGATCATCCCCAGTGTTGGTGATGCCCAACAGCTCACGTTGTTGCGGGCAATGGCCAAGACAACAGGCGCGCCCATCCCCGCCATGATGAATATCGACACGGGCATGAACCGATTGGGGTTTCAGCCCCATGAAATTGCGGACATGGGTGAAAACGATGGCAACGTTGTGGCATGGCGGTTGGTTTACTCCCACCTTGCTTGCGCCGATGAAGCGGATCACCCCATGAACGCCCAGCAATTAAAAGATTTCACCGCCGCGATCACCTCCTCTATATGGCGTGATGTGCCGAAAAGCATGGCGGCAACAGGCGGTATCTTTTTAGGGCAGGATTATCATTTTGACATCACCCGCCCGGGGATCGGGCTTTATGGGTTGATGCCAAATGGCGATACCGTAGAAGGCCTGACCCCGGCACTATCATTGCGGGCCAAGACCTTGCAAATCAACACGGTGCAACAAGGCCAAACGGTTGGCTATGGCGGCAGTTTCACCACAACAAGACCAAGCCGCTTGGCAACGATTGCGGGCGGTTACGCCGATGGCATTAACCGTAAGCTTTCATCCAAAGGTCAGGTGATGTTCAAGGGCTTGAACGCCCCCATGGTTGGCCGTGTTTCCATGGATGTTCATGTTGTGGATATTACCGATTGGCCTGAAGATGCCCTGAAGGTTGGCGATTGGGTGGTGTTATTAGGGGATGATGGATCAAGCCCATCCCACCCTGAACAGGCCATCACCGCCCATGATTGGGCAAAAGATTGCGAAACAATTCCATATGAAATGCTGACAACACTTGGCCTTCGTGCCAAGCGGCATTATGCTGGGGCAAGTGTTTCATGATTAGGTTGATGATCTGATGAAAAATCACCCCATCCCTTTCCTGCAAATTCCCGGGCAAGCGGCTCTCGTGCTTCTTCAGCAATTGGGGCGTCTGGCGATGTTCACAGGCCAAGCGGTGTTTTGGGCCATGCGCCCACCTTATTACTGGCGGCAGGTGTGGCGGCAGGTCATTGATATTGGCTATTATTCTTTGCCGGTGGTGGGATTGACCACATTGTTTTCGGGCATGGTGATTGCCCTGCAAAGCTATACCGGCACCTCACGTTTTTCTGCCGAAGGCGAAAGTTCAGTGGCGACCGTGGTGGTGTTGATTGTCACAAGAGAATTGGGCCCTGTGCTGGCGGGCTTGATGGTGGCGGGGCGAATCGGCGCGTCCATGGCGGCTGAAATTGGCACGATGCGGGTCACCGATCAAATTGACGCTTTGGATACGCTGGCCACCCGCCCCATGCAATATCTGATCGCCCCAAGGGTTCTGGCCGCCACGCTTTGTTTGCCATTTTTGGTGTTGGTGGGGGATATTATCGGCGTCTTTGGCGGCTATGTGGTGGCGATTTATCAATTGGGCTTTAACCCCAGCGCTTATCTGGCCAGCACCATGCAATACCTAGAAGCCTTTGATGTGATTTTAGGGCTGATCAAAGCCGCTGTCTTTGGCTTTATCCTCTCGGTGATGGGCTGTTTCCATGGCTATTATTCTGGCCGCGGGGCTGAAGGGGTTGGCCGCGCCACCACCAACGCCGTGGTCTATTCCGCTATTCTGATTCTGGTGGCTGATTTCATCATCACCGGCCTTGTGTTTGTGAGGTAAGCATGACGATGTCCACACAAATTAAAATCAAAGGATTATCAAAAGCGTTTGGTGAAAAGGTTGTTCTGGATAACCTTGACCTTGATATTCCGAAGGGCAAATCAATCGCCGTGATTGGCGCGTCCGGCACGGGCAAATCGGTCTTGCTGAAATGCGTCTTGGGGTTGATCGAAGCGGATCAAGGTTCAATCACCGTGGATGGGGTGGAAACCCTTGGCGCGTCACGGCAAACCCGCGAAGATGTGTTGAAGAAATTCGGGATGCTGTTTCAAGGCGGGGCGCTGTTCGACAGTTTAAAAATCTGGGAAAATGTGGTCTTCCGTTATCGCCAAGGCAAAAACCTTAATCTGGCTGAATTAAGAGACGCCGCGGAACAAGCCCTTGCCGATGTTAATCTTGAGCCACGGGTCATGGATCTCTACCCCGCTGAAATTTCCGGCGGGATGCAGAAACGTGTTGCTTTGGCGCGGGCGGTGGTGGATCGCCCTGAAATTCTTTTGTTTGATGAGCCGACCACTGGCCTTGACCCGATCACCTCCGGCGTGATCAACCGTTTGATCAGAAGCGCGGTGGATCGGCTGGGGGCAACCGCCATCACCATCAGCCATGACATGACCTCCATTCGCGCCATTGCCGATGATGTCGCGATGCTTCATGGCGGCCGTGTTATTTGGAAAGGCCCTGTGGGGGATATGGATCAGACCGACAATCCGATTTTGGATCAATTCGTCCATGGGTATGCCGAAGGCCCCCTCACCCGTTATGCGGAACAAGCGTGATGGCTAAAACCAAATCAAGTTATGTGTGCCAAAACTGTGGCGGGGTTCATTCCAAATGGTCCGGCCAATGTGATCATTGCAATTCGTGGAACACGCTGGTTGAAGAAATCCAAGAACAAGCCCCCGGCGCCCTTGGCCGCAGTAAAGGCCGGAAGGTTGAACTGGAAAGCCTGAAAGGAACAGCCGCCCCGCAACCACGGATCTCCACCGGTATTCCTGAATTTGATCGCGTTCTTGGCGGCGGGTTGGTGCCGGGTTCGGCAACGCTGATCGGCGGTGACCCGGGGATTGGGAAATCGACCTTATTGCTGCAAACCGTCTGCACCATGGCGGCTAATGGCCTGAAGGCGGCGTATTTTTCAGGCGAAGAATCGGCTGACCAAATTCGGATGCGCGCCTCACGCCTTGGTCTTGATGGCCCGAAAAGTGATGGCGTTGGCATCGCGACACTGACGGACGCGGCGAATATTTCCGCCTCGCTCACCGCTGACCAAGACACATCCTTGGCGATTATTGATTCGATCCAAACCATGCATTTGCCATCGGTGGAATCAGGCCCGGGCACGGTCAGCCAAGTTCGCGCCAGTGCCCATGAATTGATCCGCTGTGCCAAAAAGCGCGGGATTGCTGTTTTGATTGTCGGTCACGTCACCAAAGATGGCGCGATCGCAGGGCCCAAAGTGCTGGAACATATGGTGGATACTGTCCTGCATTTTGAAGGCGACCGAAGCCATCATTTCCGCATCTTAAGAGGGATCAAAAACCGTTTTGGCCCGACGGATGAAATTGGCGTTTTTGAAATGACCGGCAAAGGCTTGGCGGAAGTCGCCAATCCTTCGGAATTGTTTTTGGCCGACCGGCGGGAAGATGTTTCCGGCGCGGTGGTCTTTGCGGGGATCGAAGGCACGCGGCCTGTTCTGGTTGAAATTCAAGCCTTGGTCGCGCCGTCATCCATGGCCAACCCCCGCCGTAATGTCGTGGGATGGGATTCAGGGCGGCTTTCCATGCTGGCGGCGGTACTTGAAGCCCGCGCGGGCATCCCTCTTTCTGGGCGGGATATATTCTTGAATGTCGCGGGCGGGGTGAAAATTCTAGAGCCTGCCGCTGATATGGCGGTGGCGGCGGCGTTAATCTCCTCAGTAACAGGCCGCCCTTGCCCAAAAGGCACGGTGTTTTTTGGTGAAGTCGGCTTGGCGGCTGAAATCCGCCGTGTCGCCCATCCTGAACAGCGCCTGAAAGAAGCGGCAAAATTAGGATTCGACCGCGCCATCATGCCAAAAATCAAATCCAAACATGACGCGCCGGATGGCATTGCCATCACCACGGTCGAAGATTTGCGATCATTGATCGAAACCCTTGGCGGAATCGGTTGATGATGTGTATGATGGATTATCCGAATTGCTTAAACAGGTCATAACCCCATGGATATGAGCGCTTTCAATTATGTTGATTACGCTGTTTTTGCCATCCTTATTGCATCTGGAATTTTAGCCACTTTTCGCGGGTTTTCTCGGGAATTGCTGGGGGTGATTGGCTGGTTTATCGCGGTTCTTTTCGCCCGCATCACCCAAGAGATGATCACGGAACAGGTGGAAGACTACATCAATGATTCCGCTGTTGCTGAATTTTTAGGATGGATGCTGCCGTTTGCTGTTGCGGTGCTGGCGTGGTTTGTCTTTGCCAATATGGCCGCCTCCAGCCTGAAGAAATTTGCCATGGGCGGGCTTGATCGGCCATTGGGGTTTGTCTTTGGCGTTTTGCGGGGGCTTGTGATTGTCGCGGTGATTTATATGTCAGCATTGGTCTTGACCGAAGATGAAGACGCTTTCCCCGAAACCGTCTTAAACGCCGCCAGCATTTCTCCGGTTCGGGTGGTCGCCACGATGATGACCGGCTTTGCCCCTGAAGATATGCGCGATGACTTAAAAGACGCGATCCCTGAACAAGACCTTGATGATATTAAAGATGGCTTTATCAACAAAGCCGAAGATGCGGCAGAAGACGCCATCGACAACGCCGATGATACGGCTAAAAATGTCGGTGATTTGCTGCCCGATGAACTCAATACGCCGGAATAGTTTTTTAACCACGAGATGATGTAATCATAGAATTGAGCGCCCCATGCTGGATCAAGATAAGATGACCGACCATTCGAGCGGGGAGACCATCCCTGATCGGTTTAATGATGAATGTGCTGTGTTCGGGGTGTATGGCACCAATGAAGCCGCGGTGATGACAGCATTAGGGCTACACGCCCTTCAACATCGCGGGCAAGAAGCAACAGGTATTATCTCTTTTGATGGCGAGGATTATCACGCCCATCACGGCTTGGGTCATGTCGGTGAAAACTTTGGCGCGCAATCCGGGCATCTTGATAAGCTCAAAGGGTTTGCCGCCATTGGCCATAACCGCTATTCAACCACAGGCCAGCCGGAATTAAGGAATATCCAGCCGTTTATTTCAGAACTGGCTTTCGGCGGGTTTGCGCTGGCGCATAACGGCAACCTGACCAACGCCGCGCGATTGCGAAAATCATTGGTGGAAACAGGCAGTTTAATGCAATCAACCACCGACACCGAAGCCATTGTGCATTTGGTGGCACGTTCGCATCAAGACAAGCCCAGCCTGCGCCTGATTGATGCGCTGAAACAGGTTGAAGGGGCGTATTCGCTGGTCTGTTTGACCCCTGAAGGATTGATTGGCGCCCGTGACCCCCATGGCGTTCGCCCTCTGGTCTTGGGTGAGGTTGATGGCGCCTATGTGCTGGCGTCTGAAACCTGCGGGTTGGATATTATCGGGGCCAGCTATATCCGTGATCTTGAGCCGGGTGAAATGGTGGTGATTGACGATAAAGGCGTTCAATCCAGCTTCCCCCTTTCAAAAGCCGCCTCGCGTTTTTGTGTCTTTGAATATATCTATTTCGCCCGCCCTGATAGCACGCTGGAAGGCCGCGATGTCTATCACGCCCGCAAAGAGATTGGCGCTGAACTGGCACGCGAGAATGTCGTTGATGCTGATATTGTTGTCCCTGTTCCTGATTCCGGCGTTCCCGCGGCTTTGGGCTATGCCGAAGAATCAGGCCTGCCGTTTGAATTGGGGATTATCCGCAATCACTATGTGGGGCGGACGTTTATTCAGCCGACCGATACCGGCCGCCAAACCGGGGTGAAATTAAAGCATAATGCCAATTCCGCTTCGGTTGCGGGGAAATCTATTATTCTGGTGGATGATTCCATTGTGCGTGGCACGACATCCATGAAAATTGTCACCATGATGCGGAACGCTGGCGCTAAAGAAGTGCATTTGCGGATCGCCAGCCCGCCAACCACCCATCCTTGTTTCTATGGGGTGGATACGCCTGACCGCGATAAACTCATCGCCTCTCGGATGGATGTTGATGCGATTGCCAAGGAAATTGGCGCGGATAGCCTTGCCTTTATCAGCATGGATGGCCTTTATCGCGCTTTGGGCATGGCCGAAGGCCGTGACCCCAAGGCTCCACAACTTTGTGACGCTTGTTTTTCCGGCGAATACCCAATTCAACCCGAAGACCAAAGCAATCCTGAAAATCGCTTTGGGGGGAAATAACCATGACCACAGAAAATCGTATCGCACTGATCACCGGCGCGTCGCGCGGGTTGGGGAAAGCCGCCGCCATCGCCTTGGCCAAGACGGGCACCCATGTCATCGCCACCGCCCGCACCATTGGCGCATTGGAAGAACTGGATGATGAGATTAAAGCGAATGGCGGTTCTGCCACGCTGGTGCAGATGGATTTAGCCGATCGCCCCGCCATGGCCAATCTTGCCCAAGCCATCCAAGACCGTTGGGGACGGCTTGATGTGATGATCGCCAACGCTGGCGTTTTAGGGGTGTTAACCCCGGCTTCGCATCTTGATGAAAAGGTCTGGGATGATGTGATTGATACCAATCTTTCCGCCATCTGGCGAATGATCAGGGTGTTTGATGGCTTGTTGCGGCAATCGCCACAAGGCCGAGCGGTCTTGGTCACGTCATCGGCCGCCCATGGCGCGAGTTACCCTTATTGGTCGGCGTATTCCGCCAGTAAAGCAGGGCTGGAGGCCTTGGGGCAATCCTGGGCGGCGGAATTGACCGATACCAATCTGAAAGTCAATTTGCTTGACCCGGGCGGAGTCGCTACATCCATGTTTGGCACAGCCTATCCCGGGGTGGATCAATCCACCATGCCGCAACCCGAAGATATTGCTCCGGCATTTGTCGCCTTGGCGTCTCCAGATTGTCAGCATCATGGGCAGATTATCCGCGCCAGCCAGCTGATCTGATCCCGCGATCACGATTTCACGTAAGGATTATTGCCTTTGCGCATCAACAAGCGGATGGGCAGGCCTTCCATGTCAAAATCTTGCCGCAAGCCTGAGGCGAGATAGCGCAAATAATGGTCAGGCAAATCAGCAGGGCGGCTGACAAATAAAGCGAATGTCGGCGGCCTTGTTTTGATCTGGGTGGCATAGCGTATCCGCAAGCGGCGGCCTTGCACCAATGGCGGTGGATGGGCTTCCAGCATCGTTTCCAGCCAGCGGTTCACCCGCGAGGTGGAAAGCCTGATGTTCCAGCGGGTGTAAAGATCAAACGCCGCTTTCATCAATTTATCAACGCCTTGACCTTTTAAGGCCGACGTGGTGATCAACGGCACGCCTTTGACTTGCCCCAAGGACTGATCAAGGCGATAGCGCAATTCATCGCGGGTTTCATTTTTATTCTTGGTGTCGTCCCACATATTCGCGGCGATCACCAAGCCCCGGCCTTCTTCGGTGACAAGCCGTGCAATCGCCAAATCCTGTTTGTTGAGCGGCTGGCGGGCATCAATCATCAAGACACAGACATGGGCAAAGCGGATGGCGTTCAGCGCATCGTCGACCATCTGTTTTTCAAGGTCTTCTTCGATACGGGCGCGGCGGCGCATCCCCGCGGTATCGGTCAAGATCAACTCACGACCTTCAAAGCTCATGGGGATTTCAATCGCATCACGGGTGATGCCGGCTTCGGGGCCTGTTAGCAAGCGTTCTTCGCCCACAAGGTGATTAATCAGGGTTGATTTGCCCATATTCGGGCGGCCGATCACCGCGATCCGCATGGGGCGTTCCGCGCCTTGGTCAATCCAAACGCCTTCGCCATCTTCGCTGCCATCTTCATCTTCGTCAAAGACCATATCGTCTTCGTCATCATCCCATTGGGTGGTGAGGGATGAAAGCTTGCCCTGCTTTTCAGCGATTTCCACCATCGCGTCATGAAGATCGCCCAGCCCTTCACCATGGGCGGCGGATAATGGAATGGGCGTGCCAAAGCCAAGCCCCCAAGCATCGGCGATCCCGGATTGCCCGGCCTTGCCTTCGCATTTATTGCCAATGATCAAGACATCCGCCCCAGAACGGCGAATGGAATTGGCAAAGAAACTATCAGCGGGGGTGATGCCTTCCCTTGCATCAAAAACCAGCAAGGTTAAATCGGCAAGGCTGATGGCTTTTTCGGTTTGCTGGCGCATCCGGTCTTCAAGACTGCCTGTTGAGGCTTCTTCAAGACCAGCGGTATCAATCAGTTTAAATTCCAACGCCGCCAAACGCCCCTGCCCTTCACGGCGATCACGGGTGACCCCGGGGCGGTCATCAACAATCGCTTGCTTGCGACCGGTCAGACGGTTGAACAGCGTTGATTTCCCAACATTGGGGCGGCCAACAATAGCAATAGAATACGACATGAAACCGCCTAAAAACTGATTACTGCCACGCCATCAATTGCCCAGAACGCGTCAAGATATAAAGCGTGTTATTGGCAACAATCGGCGCGGTGGTGACAGGCTTGCCAATGGAGATATTCTCACCCGCCGCCCCTGACATGGCATCAAAACTGAGCAATCGTCCTTGGCTTGATGCCACCAAGACCTGCCCTGAAACAACAATCGGTGAGGTGTAACGGATGGTATCTTCACTGACGGAAAGATTGGGGTCATAGGCCCCGGGCAATTCGACCATCCACCGGACAGCGCCATCTTGACGGCGCAGGGCATAAAGACGGCCATCAATCGTGGTCATGTAAAGCGTTTGCCCTGAAAGCCATGGCATTTCCAGCACCCGAAGCGGCTTTTGCCAAACCTCACGCCCTGTTTTGGCGTTAAAGGCATAGATATTGGCCGATGGCGTGGCGATAAAGACAAGCCCGCCATCATGGATCGGATGGGTGCGCAAATCAGGGATGCTATCAAGGGCGGTGTTGAGCCGTAATGGCGTCAGGTTCTCGCCCCATAAAAACTCACCTTGATTAAGGCTCAGCGAAAGCACTTCACCATCACCGCCAGAAGCAATCACTTCATTGCCATTAATCGCGGGGAAAGACGCGCCGGTGATGCGGGTGGCGTCTTGGGTGCCAATCCTGCTCCAGAGCAATTCCCCATCGGTTTGCGAAAGCGCATAAAGTTTACCGTCAAGATCAGTGAAGATAATCACGCCATCGCTGACCGTGGGGCCATCCGCCAAAAACACTGGGAATTCAATCCGCCAGTTTTCTTGGCCCGTGTCCGCTTTTAATGAGAATAAAGCCCCTTTGCTGGCATGGACAATGACATCACCATCGGCAATGGCGATCCCGCCGGAAGTGCTGGTTTGGGTTTTATCCGAAGACGGATCAATATCCACCTGCCAGAGGGTTGAGCCATCAGCGGCGTTTGTTGCTGTGACAATCCCGCCATGGGTGATGGTATAGACCGCGTTGCCTTGGGCAACAGGCTGAGCCATTTCGGTGCTTGGGTCAGCGGCGATGCCAACGCGGGTGCTAAAGACCCGATCAAGCGGCAGATCAAGGCTTAAATGCCCGCCGCCATGGTCAGGGGTTTGCCCCGGGGCGGTGAAAGCGGTGTTGGTGCTGATCGCCGCCAGCCCCGCGTTCTCCCCGGCCGCTTCCGCATCAGGGGATAAATCAACATTATTATCAGCGGTAATGGCAATCCGTTCACCGGGCAAAATGACTTCTTTTTCAGCGCAAGCCGACAGCAAGACCGAAGATGCCAAGAGCATGATGAATTGAGCGTGACGGATGGAAACCATGGCTTTACTCACGACCAAGAACGGCATCAATTAAGACCAGCCGTTGATTAACATCAGATGAAAGATTGGTGGAAAACCGCAAGGTTTCATAATGTTTGCGGGCGGTGGCCACATCGCCTTTTTCAAGGGCAAAACCGATCATCATTTCAAGCGCCAGATTCTGCCAAGGGCCCGGGGCATTGCCAATGGGGGTGAGCCGCTGGAGCTTATCATCCGCGCTGGTGGTGCTGGCGGCGTTCATCGTTGCCATCACCATCGCGGCTTCGCGATAAATCGCGCTTAAGCTTTCATCATTGGCGATCGCCAGATAGGCCGCTTCCGCGCCAGCATCGCCTTGTTCCGCCAATCGCGCGGCGCTGGTGAATTTCGCCAGCATCGCATAGCCTTCGCCTTCACCAGCGGCGATTTGATCCAACAGCTGAGGGGTTTCCGCTTCAACCGCCGCAAGATAAGAATTAGCGGCATTTTCACGGGTGCTGTTTTCATAACCGACATAAGCCTGACGGCCCGCCACCACCACCACAATCGCGATCACCGCCGCGATGACATAAATCCCGTATTTATTCCACAGGGCTTTGCCGCGGTCTTGGCGTAATTCTTGGTTAATCTCAGTGATAATGTCATTCATGGTCGGTTTCCGTTTTTGACGCGTATAATGCTTTTATAAGTCTTTACCATAATCTTTTGAAGGGCGGTTAAGAAAGTCGTGATCTGGATCAATGATCTTGATCAACAATCTTGATCACATCATCCATAAAACTATCTTGACCATTATGCCCAATCCCATGCAACATATAGAAAATTAAAGACAATCTCCAGCAGGAAGTCACAGTTTATTTGAAATGAATATCATCAGCGGGTCTTCACCACAGAAAAAACAGGTTAAATCACCCAAATTGGGGTATTTTGATCGCGCTGAGTTGAGTTTAATCCTCAATACTTATTCCCGCCGTGTTGCCGCGGGGGAATGGCGCGATTATGCCCTTGATCATACCGAAGGCGCGGCGTTCTTTTCTATTTTCCGTTCCAGCCAAGAAATGCCGCTTTACACGATTGAAAAAAAACGCCTGAAAGGCAAAGACAGGTGGTTGTTTATTTTGCGCGATCGCCGTAAGAACTTAAGACAAGGGGCACGGTTGAGCGACATTCTTGAATATCTCAATAACCTGCCGCGGCTTGTAAACAATTAATTGATGAATAATTAATTGATAAAGAACACGGATGAATAATGAATGGCGATGCGCCAACAGCCCCGCCAGCACAGATGGAGACAGAAATGAACAGCAGTGAAGCCTTAAAAGTCCAGACTTACTTGCGCGGCTTATTCAACAACAGCGGCATCGGCCTCCGCCCCCGCGAAGATGACGTTTCTGAAGAATCATGTGAAGTCACCATGGATGGTGAGTTTTTGGGCGTGGTCTTTAAAGACACCGAAGACGGCGACACCTGCTATCATTTCCAGATGACCGTCTTGGATGAAGATTTGGGGTAAAGGCCTAGCCGTCAGGGCTTTGGCGATAGGGTTCTTCAAAATCGAGAAAAATATCTTCCGCCAAAGCCGCCTCGCACCACGCCGCCACCGCGGGATGCGATAAAACCCTCTTTTGATACGATGCCATGGCGGCGGATACCGGCAAATCATAGGTTTTAATGCGGGACATGACCGGGGCATAAAACGCATCCACCGCTGAAAATTCACCAAAAAGAAAATCGTGATCCTTGATATGAGGGGTCAGGATTGATTCCAGCAAATTCAATTCAGCCTTCAACGCGGGATGTTCTGCCATCAAACGGGCGCCAATCTCTGGCAAGGCGGCACCGATATTCATCGGGCAATGACCACGGATCGCTTGAAACCCTGAATGCATGATCGCGGTCAGTTGTCGGGCGTTATTTCGGTCTTGGGGGTGTTGTGGCCAAACCTGTTTTTCAGGATAAGCCTCAGCCAGATATTCAATAATCGCAAGACTGTCAGCAATGATCACGCCATTGTCTTCTAAGACAGGTACGGTCGCCAACGGGTGAATGGCCGCCATGGTTTTTTTAAATTCAGCGTCAGGGGTGAAGCCATCAAACGGCACCCAGACTTCATCAACCTCAATATCCAATGCCCGCGTCAACACCCATGGCCGCATTGACCACGATGAATAGGTTTTATTGCCAATATAAAGTTTCATTCCCCGTAACTTTCTCCGCTGATTTCAT